>JBAQJG010000667.1:0-2500 GCA_049300145.1 Chthoniobacterales bacterium
GCAGAATGCTCAGACCGTAGAAGTGGTCGAAATGGGCATGCGTTATATAAATGGTCTCCAGGTTGCGATTGTGCAGAGCGACCCAATGCGCGAGAGCCTCGGCCTCAGCCACCGTCGTCATTGCGTCGACCAGCACCGCGTCGTGCTCGCCGAAGATTAAAGTCGACGTGATCGGGTCAAAGCCGAATGCTTCGCCGAAGGGCTTTGGCCGCTCGCCGACCATAGCCTTTCCCGGGGCGGTAAAAACGTTCACACTTAGCGTGTTCGACGCCACAGGCGCGGTCACGCGCGTGGTCTCTTTCAGTCCATTTGTCGCGTCCATTTTGTACTCCCTCGATGTCAGAGCGAGTGACAGTTCAAAGCGAGGTCGTAAGGATTAGCGGATCATCGCCGTGCAGGTCGCTGAGCTTTCACAGTTTGCCCGTGTGATCGGGCAGTTCGTAGTCGGGGAAATGCCTCCGGACACGATATCAGAAAGCATGATTCGAGTTCTCCCGGTTCTCTCAAATATCTTCTCTAACAGGTCTTCTGTCAAAGACCTTCTCTCAAAGATCCAAAGTGACACCCGCTTTTGGCTGGGAACAGCATACGAGCACGTTCCCCCGGGCGGGCCTCTCCAGCGGCTCAGGGTTGTAAGTGATCGATCCGGCAATCAGACCGGTCATGCAAGTGTGGCAGACTCCAGTCCGGCACGACCAGCGGACGGGAACATCGCACGCTTCCGCCAGTTCAAGCAGGCTCGCGAACTTCGAATCCCAGGTGACGGTGATCCCGCTGCGCGCGAATGAGACTGGCGAGCCAGATCCGGACGGTCCTTGTGGCTGATGAGGAGTGTGAGCAACCTGCGCCATGCCGGGGGTAATGCTCTCAAGCGCACCGAAGATTTCCGTGTGAACATTGTCGGCGGGCACACCCCAGGTTTGCAGCCCGTCACGCATGTTCTGCAAGAACGAAGATGGGCCACACAAATAGAAGTCACTCCGCTCTGACACGCCAATCCTCTTCAGCAAACCTGCATCAATGTGGCCGGGTGCATCGAAGTCGGTTCCAACCTGGTCGGTTGCAGCGGGCCTGCTGTACACGATGTATCCTCGTCCGCGAGAGAGCTGTTTCAGCAATGAACGCGATTCTTCTGCAAAGGGATGCTCGACGCGATTGCGCGCTGCATAAATCCACCAGATCTCTCGTTGCGATTTTTCACTTGCGAGGGCGTGCAGCATCGACATCACAGGAGTTGCGCCCACTCCAGCGCTCAGCAGAACCACAGGACTCTGGCCGGCACGCAGAGTGAAGCTTCCGCGCGGAGCACTAACATCCAATACATCGCCTTCTCGCGCACGGTCGCACAGAAATGAACTTCCAATCCCTTTCAATTCGCTCTTGACGCTGATACGCAAATGGTCGGCTGCCGGGAGATCAGACAACGAATAGCTGCGAAGAACCGGCGCTTTGCCCGGATCGATGATCAGCCGCAAAACGACAAATTGACCGGCCTGGAAGAGAGAAAGACTCTGCTTATCGGCCGGCACAAGAACGAAGGAAGTTACACTCTCGCTTTCCTTGTGAATAGTGGCGACTCGCATCTGTCGAAAGCCGGGCCATGCTGGCGCTGGCTCCTCTGTGGCAAGTCCAGGATTTCCCGCCGAAGTTTTCGATCCCAAGTCTTGTTGAAGCATTGCCTGAAACGAGCCCTGCCAACCCTTGCTAAGCGCAGGAATCCGCAGGGCGCGTTGCAGTTGCTCGCGGGAAGGTCCCGGCAAATACAGAAGGGCGTCAACGTCGGCCACACTCATTCGCTCTGGACCGTCAGTAATTTTTGCAATGTCATCGCCTGCACCAACTTCTCCCTCCTGCAACACGCGAAAGTAGAATCCTGGTCTGTGATGTGCTACGAGCAGCGCCGGCATACGAGGCTCGTTCATGCGGATACCGACGCGGTAGCAGGTTACACGCGGCTGAGTTACTTCAAAAATCGCGTCACCAATGCGGTAGCGATCGCCGACGCAGACTTCACTATCGAGAAGTCCCTCGACGGTGAAGTTTTCTCCGAACTGGCCGAAAGTAAAATCACTGCGGCCCAGAAAACTCTGCCAGTAATGGTATGAGTCCATTTGGTAGACAAAGACGGCGCGTTGCTCCCCGCCGTGGCCGGCGAGATCGGCTTGCGCGTCCCCATCGATATCGAGCTTGCGCACCATTCGCCGCCCCGAAACGGGAGATTTCCAGACTGACGTTCGCAGCGTTTTACCGTTCCATGTCACGTCGCGCGGAAGCCCGACATTTACTGAAAGCAATCGCGGCATTTCTACCTCATCGAAGTCCAGCGTGTGGTTAGCACTCTTTGATTGCTACGGTGGAACGGGCGGCTTAAACAATTCTGGCAATGACAAGCTCTTGCCCTGCAACAAGCTGCTTCGCCGCGATCAGCTCGATAACTTGCGGGCGAGCCAGTAATCGAGACTGAACTTTCCCGGACCGGAGCAGATCAGCCAGATAAAGA
>JBAQJG010000668.1:0-3309 GCA_049300145.1 Chthoniobacterales bacterium
GGCGGTCGGAGCTGTCGATGTAAAGACCGAGCATTTCCCTCAGAGCGTTAGCGCCCTGGCCATTCTCGGAGTCCTTCAGAGAAAGATAATTCAGAGAAAGATGACTGATTAAACGCCAGGCCTCGGCACCCTGGGCTAGAGCTGGCCGGGGAGCTGTCGGGCCGGTCACGCACCGAATCGCGCCGACCGGCGCGTTGATCTCGACGGTGAAATCGGAGCGCCCCTGGTCCGCCAGAAAATCCAACGGTAAGTGGCGGTTGGTGCACAAGGCGGTGACGCCGAGCTGCTGGAGATCTGATCTGTAAGGCGCCGCGGAGGGATCGACCAGCGAAAGGAATACATCGGAGCCGATGTAAGAATGGGCACGACCGAACTGGCGTTCCTTTGCCGTCAGATGCCGTTCTGCCCGGCGGGTGGTATAGAAACCGCGTAACTGCTCCGACGAGCTTTTCTCAGAAAGTCGTTCGCGGGTAAGATAAAAGGGCAGGAAAGGCTGCTCTTCACCGGTCTGCGCTCCGTACCCGGTCACCGACCGGATTTCGAATACTTCGAAGTCGAACGGTCGCGTTTTATCGGGAATGACCTGATATTCGTGGTGCCGATGATCGAGGGGGATTCGGTCGAGACGGCGTTCGAAGAGATTGATAGCGGGCGAACAGAAAAGTGCGATTGAATTTGCATCGATTCGATTCTCGAGCCGTAAATCCTGATCTCTGAGCAACACGAGAAGATCAAGTTCGCTGCCAGGACAACGCGGCAGGAGCGACTGCAGAGAAGCCAGCTCGAAGAAGAGGAATTGCTGACGAAATGTGAAATACTCGCGCAACAACCTGTAACCGGAAAAGCTCCGGGAGGTCTCCGGAAGGAGCGCGTTCTCGCTTCGAAACGCGATGGAACGAATAGAGAATTTTGCTGGTGAAAACTGCTCCGGAACGGGAATCGCTTTCGGTTTGACAGCGATAACCCCAATCCCACTCCGAAAGATTTGCTCGTAGAGCGCGTCCGGCAGATCGTCGGCGCCGCGAAGAAAAAGCGGAAGGGAATCGAGTGGGAGCTTCGAAAAATCGACTCCAGGCATAGCTTTAAGGCTAATCCGGAGGACAGCTCGTGTGCCAAGCCCTGGCGGAAGACTAAATTGAATCAGTTCTCTCGTATGATAGCTCACTTCGGCAATTTGGAGTGGCCAGAGTGTAACTGGATGCGCGGTCCGATATTCACACGGTGTCCGTTGTCCCCGGGCCAGCGGCGATCGTAAAGCTGTTCCCCGCGGTATCGGAAAGCCTGCGGGCAGACTGGTGTCGTGAAGGATCGGCTCGAACTGCACGACAGCCATCGAGGGGGTTGGACAAAGGTAATGCGGATAGACGGTTTCGAGCAGCCCATGGGTAAATTCCGGAAACTCGGCGTCGAGTTTCACCTGCACACGCGCGGCCAGGAACGCAAACCCTTCGAGCAACCGTTCAACAAACGGATCCGGGCAAACTTCTTTCGCCTCCCGATCAAGGGCGAGGCGACCGGCGATCTTGGGGAATTCGCGAGCAAACTCCGCCGCGGTTTCGCGCAAATGCGCTAACTCCCTATTATAGTGAGCTAGCAAGCGGCGGTCCATATTCTCGTAACCGATACGTTAAAGCCGGCACTTACCCGTCTCCAGGTCAATTTCGGTCTTAAGGTGCAACTCCTCATTCATCGGGGACGCCCAGAGTTCGCCGGTAATCGAAAAGGCAAGGACGTTAGGCGAAGATGTTGCCGTGCGAGAAGAAGCCTCGATCACCTTGACGATCAGACTATCTGGGATAATTCGCGGTTCAAAACGGAGCAATGCCGCAGCGACATTTTTCTCGATCTGAGTGATCGTCATACTATCAGTACTTTTGCCAGCAGGGTCCGGCATCCCAAAGTTCAGTACTGAAGCTTCTGTTTCCGGAAAATCGGCGAACCCCTCATGCGCTAATCTGCTCTTCGTGTTAAGCAGCCACTCGATATCTCTCAGCACTCCTTGACGATAACGCGAAAGCGAGATCCCTCGGCCAGTCGTTTCCGTTCGCGTCTCCGGATGCTCATCCACCAAACGATCGAGCAGACAGGGCTGAACCTTTTCGATTTGGAGCGGTTTATTCATCGGAGCGGTCAGACCAATTAATCGAAAACTTCCGGATCCAGCGGGCGGAACTCCTGCCATGGTCAGGAAGGTCTCGTCAAACGAAGGTAGCTATCAAACGATGCTCGAGGAGAGGGCAATTTCTCTCCCAGAGATCCTTTCACCTCCTCCCTCCCACCCTACTCCAATGAGTGGCTTACACTTCCTTCATCTGCTTAAGGTCATAACCTGCCTTGATCGAGCCACCGAGTTGTCCGGTTTCCAGCTGCTCCTTGTACTCGACCTCAATCTTAGCGAAGTTGAGCGAAACTTGGTCCATCGGAGTCTCGCTGCTGCCACCGGTCTGGAACGATGAGACAAGAAGATCACTGAAGGTATACTTGAGAAATTCCTGTTGTTCTTTTCCAGCTTTCCGACAGACCAGGACCCCTTTCGGAATGTGATTACCGGTAGCGCAGTTCAGCAATAGCTTCGGGCTAGCCTTTTGGGTCGGTATGGTGAAATGAAAATCCTGCATGCTGACTTTGCCGCTACCACCACCACCCATTGCACTAAAGCTACCGCTTTGGGTTGCACCGAACGAGAAGGAACCTATTTCGATCCAATCTTTATGTTTGCTATCCTTGGATTCTCCCTCGATGCCATCTAATTTCAAAAAATAATCGACTGCCATAATCTAGAAACGTATTGTTAATATGTTCTTGTTTAATGGGCAATGGCTGGGTGTCACCAACCAATTCCCTGTTTGTTAGTGCGACCGGCTCAATCGAGGGGTTTTGCAGCCAAGGATCGGCCGGTCAATAAAAAGCTAAATAGCATCATCATTGCCCAGTGATTTCTCCGCTAAATTCTGGGACACGCTCTGCGATTTGAGCGATCCGAGCCCGATCCTTGGACCGTCGCATCTCATCGGAGGCAATTCGATCCGAAACAGAAACATAAACTTCTATCCGGTTTCAACCCGTCCACAAAATCAAAGTGTGGCCGATCTCAACTAGGTAGCTCCCTTTACTGACGGGAGTTTCGTGACCAATCGCAATGACACAGTGAGACCTTCCAATTGGAAGTGCGGCCGGAGGAAAAATTTTGAGGTATAGTACCCCGGATTTCCTTCCACCTCCTCAACGGTCACTTCGGCAGCGGCCAACGGAAACTCTGACTTTGTTTTCTCGCTAGCCGTCGGATCAGCAGTTACGTAGCGCATAATC
>JBAQJG010000669.1:0-2603 GCA_049300145.1 Chthoniobacterales bacterium
GACATCCAGAACCAGGCGCCGAATGCGATCTGCGAGATGACGCCGACGCCGGTGGCGATGAACCTGCTCGTCAACCGAGATGCAGCACCGTTCAACGACCCCGACATTCGACGGGCGATGCAGCTGACGATCGACCGCAAGAGCTTTCTCGACATTATTGCCGAGGGCCAAGGCGACATAAACGGCGCGATGCAGTCGCCGCCTGCTGGCCTGTGGGGGCTGCCGCCCGATATTCTCGTGACCTTACCGGGCTATGGCCCCGATATCGCGGCCAACCGCGCCGAGGCGCGCAAGCTGATGGAGAAACACGGCTACGGCCCTGATCACAGGCTCGCCGTCAAGGTCGCGACCCGCAACATTGCGCAATATCGCGACCCGGCGATCATTCTGATCGACCAGATGAAGGAGATCTACATCGATGGCGTGCTCGATGCGGTCGAGACGGCCAACTGGTTCCCGAAGATCGCCCGCAAGGACTACATGGTCGGCGCCAACCTGTCGGGCAGCGGAGTGGATGATCCCGATGCCTATTTCTTCGAGCACTACGCCTGCGGCTCGGAGCGCAACTACACCAACTATTGCAATCCGGAGCTCGAGAAGATGTATGAGGAGCAATCGATGGAGCCCGACAAGACAAAACGCAAGCCGCTGGTCTGGGAGATCGACCGCCGACTGACTGAAGACGCGGCGCGCCCGATGATCTTCAACTACCGGCTGGGGACCTGCCGATCGCCGGCGGTGCACGGGATCACAATCATGGTCAACAGCCTGTTCAATGGATGGCGGTTCGAGGATGCCTGGCTCGGCCAATAGTTCCTGAGTTTGGAACTTTTGCGACGCGGGGCGGCGTCGCTGGAGAACCCTGTCATAAGCCGAACCCGATATCGGCAGTGGCTGCTGCCCTTCGCGCGCCGCCGACGGTAGCGCGATCGTCGGACAAGAGCGGGATTGGCACTGGAATAAAAAAGGCCGCTATCCGGGCAGCCTCGCCGTCTGCGTGCGCCCTGGCCTAATGGCCCGATATCGCAAGACGCCAATCCGCCGGAGATCGTGTGTGCTTGGTAATCAACCTGTTCAGGAGCTTTTGCATTTCAACCATTGCTGCCGGCCGTGGGCGAGTGTCGCCGTCTATCGCACGCCGGCCGCACGGTAGTTTCCGACCCAGGCGGAATAGCGGCCAACCTCTTCGGCGTAGACCGACTCGTCGAGGATGTCGGCGATGAGCTCGTTCTCGGTCTGCGTATTGTTCCCGTCGTGACTGCCGCCCAACGCAAATTTCATCGCCTAATCTACCACAGGTGACGGCTCGCGAGGCGCGCCCCTTCGGCGAGCGCGGCGAGTTTTGCCCAAACTACCGAAGGATGCACCTCGCAGGTCGTGGCAGAACTCGCAAAGCCGCAGTCGGCGCCGGCGATCACGTTCTCCCGCCCAACCACGCCCGCAAAGCGTACAATCCGCTCTGCAACGAGTTCGGGGTGCTCAACAAGATTGGAGGAATGGGCGATGATCCCGGGGATCATGAGCTTTCCTTCCGGTAGCTTCACGCTTTCCCAGACCCGCCATTCGTGCTCGTGACGCGGATTGGCGGCTTCGAAGGAATAGGCGCCGGCATTGACGCGAAGCATGACGTCGACGATGTGTTTGAGTTCGAGATCGTGGACCCGGGGCCCAATATTGATGCTGTAGCAGGTGTGATAGCGAACGCGCTCCGCCGGGATCCCTTCGAGCGCGTGATTGAGAAGCTCGACGCTGTGGGCCGCCCGTTTGCGGCACTCTTCGAGATTGAGATCCGGGCGGAGTACGTACCGGCTCGCAAGCTGCGGATCGTCGATCTGGAGGACGACCCCCGCATCCACGATCCTGCGGTATTCCTCGCGAAGCGCTTCGGCGATGGCGAGGCGGTACTCTTTCTGGCTCGAATAGTATTCGTTTTTGTTCCAATTGGCGAGTTGCGTCGGAGAGACCGCCGGCATGAAGGCTTCGACATGAGAAACACCGGCAAGCGCCTCCTTGAGATTGTCAATGTCTCGTTTGAGTGCCTCTCCGCGATAGGCGATGGGGCCGGTGCAAACCCATTCGACCGCGGGCGCCTGTCCGGCAGCCCCTGCAATCGCCGAAGCCCATTCATAATATTCGGGAAAGGCCTGATATTCGCGTGAGCGCCGCCACTGGTGTTGCCCCCTCGCCGCTTGCTTCGGCTCAATGCCGGAAAGCCTCTCGTTGACATAGGGAATAAACCCGACCCGGCCCATCTCCCCGTCGGCCGAGATGTCGATCCCAGCCGCAGCCTGTTTCTCGACGGCTTCCCGGACAGCGTTCTTGACCCGTGCGCGATAGCGCGAAAGGTCGAAAGCCCGGCCTTCCTCCTTCGCGTTGATCATTTCGAGGAGATCGGGCGGGCGAGGCAGGCTTCCGACATGGGTAGTCAAGATCCGCTCGGTGCTTCTCTGCATCCTTTCCTCCCTGGAGAGAGCGGCGCAGCGCAGAGACTAACCTCAGTGGGCCTGGGGGTCGATGGGGAATGACGTCACCTGCTGCGCGAATGGATCGGCTTCTGGCTGGCGCGCTGGCTGGAGGCGCGTGGCGTCGAGGCGCACGTGATC
>JBAQJG010000670.1:0-4572 GCA_049300145.1 Chthoniobacterales bacterium
ATCGATCCGCTCGAGTTTCAATCGCTTGAGACTTTTATCGACGCATTGGGCTAAATACTCGGGCCGGCCGTCTGGCACCCATTGTCCCGGACCGGGTCGGGTGTTATCGCCTTTCGTCGCAATGATCAATCCTTTCGGATAAGGATACAACGCCTCGGCAATGAGGAGCTCGTTCGTTTCCGGACCGTAAGCATCGGCGGTGTCGATGAAATTGACGCCCAGCTCGACTGCGCGCCGCAAAACTTTCTTCGCGTTCTCTCGATCAGACGGCCAACCCCAGATCCCCTCGCCCGTCAATCGCATCGCGCCAAAGCCGAGCCGGTTGACCAGAATATCGCCGCCCAACAAAATTGTTTCCCCGCTCTTACTCGCGCTCGTGCTCGCCGCTGCTAGAAGCTCCGGCAATCCACCGGTTAAAACGCCAGCAGCACTTGCAGAAATCGCCCCCAAAAAAGTTCTCCGTTTCATCGCAGATAAAATATGTTGCCGCTATCAACTCTCAACACTCAACTTGTTCGCCAAGGGACGAACCCGCCGTGGTGGGTCGCGTCTGCTCGTATTTTAGTCAGAATTAAATTGAACGCCGCATCGCAACCTGTGCACGCTAGAAGCCGCGGCTGATCGAGAATAGTTCGGTGCTATGGAAACCCCATTGACCCCGCTCGAGTTCGCTCGGCGGACTCGTAAGCTTTACCCCGAGCGCGAAGCCGTCGTGGATGGCGATCTACGGCTAAGTTACGAGCAATTTTTCGACCGATGCGACGCGTGGTCGGCGGCGTTGCAGGCGCTCGGTGTGAAACAAGGCGACCGCGTCGCCTACATCGCCCCCAATACCCATGCGCAGCTGGAATCGTTTTACGCCGTGCCGCAAATCGGTGCCGTTTTGGTGCCCTTGAACTACCGTTTAATCGCCGATGATTTTGCGTATATGATCGAGCACAGCGGCGCGCGCCTTGTCTGTGCGGACGCCGATTATCTTGAAACGGTCGACAGTATTCGATCGAAAATCCCAGACGTATCCTCCTTCGTCGCGCTCAGCGGAAAGAGATCAGGATGGTTGGATTACGAGACATTGATCGCAGAATCGCCGAAACAATTTCGCCGACCCACCATTCTAGAAACCGACCTGCTAACTATCAATTACACCAGCGGCACAACTGCAAAGCCGAAGGGAGTGATGATCACGCAACGCAACGCCTACATCAACATAGTCGGCACACTCCTTCATCACCCAATGACCCTGACGGATCGTTATCTTTGGACGGTGCCGATGTTTCACGCCAACGGCTGGACCTTCGTCTGGACTGTCACTGCGGCGGGCGCAACCCACATCTGCCTGAGGAAAGTTCAGCCCAGTGCTGTATTCGAGAAAATTAAAGACGAGTCGGTGACAATGCTTTGCGCCGCCCCAACTGTATTGATCAGCATTGCCCATAGTCCCGAAGAGCTGAGACGCCAAGCGCGCCGGGGCGTGCGGATCTTGACCGCGGGCGCGCCTCCGGCTGCGACCACGATCGAGCGAATTGAAGGGGAACTCGGATGGCAGATTACTCAAGTCTACGGGCTGACCGAGACATCGCCCTTTATTACGATCTGCGAATCACGACCTGAACACGAACGGCTCTCGTGCGCTGAGCGCTCTGTCATCAAAGCGTGTCAGGGAGTAGAGCTGCTCACGTCAGGTGAACTCCGGGTGGTCGATGAAGAAGGGCGCGATATTCCGCAGGATGGCAAGGCGATCGGTGAAATCATCGTTCGCGGGAACGCGGTCATGAAAGGCTATTATAAAGATGCCGAAGCGACAGACGAGGCTATGCGAGGCGGCTGGTTTCATACCGGCGATGCCGCCGCCGTTCACCCCGATGGCTACGTGGAAATTCGGGATCGTTTAAAAGATGTTATTATTAGCGGTGGCGAAAATATTTCGTCGGTGGAAGTCGAAGGCGCCTTGCTGCGACATCCAGCCGTTCAAGAGGTGGCAATCGTAGGAATGCCGGACGAGCGCTGGGGCGAGGCGCCCCACGCATTTGTCATCTTAAAAGCAGGCGCGACCGCGACGGAAACCGAGCTGCGCAATTACGCTCGTGATCATCTGGCGCACTTCAAGTGTCCCCAACGAATCCAATTTGTGTCCGAGCTGCCGAAAACAGCGACGGGCAAGGTGCAGAAGTATGTCCTTCGAGGAAAGCAGCCGGCCATTTCCAAACAGTGATGCCTCCGACGGCTGGTGTTTTTAGAACGTTGTAACGATGTAACGCTTTTAACGATTTAACGTCGCCGCTAGGCCAAGCTGCCAAAAACAGCGACGGGCAAGGTCCAGAAGTATGTCCTTCGAGGAAAGCAGCCGGCCATTTCCAAACAGTGACGAATTCTGACCTCAGACTCGGCTTTGTTAGCAACATGCGTCGCGATTATTCGTTTATTTCAACTTCGGAATCGCGCGGAGCATGAATTGGTCGAACAAGGGAACAGTAAACGCAATGTTTCCATGCTCTGGACTGTAAACCATTCCTTTTCGGATCAGGCTTGCACGGACAGGGCCGACGCTATTGATCTTCACACCGAGAGCTTCCGCAACCTCACCGCTTCCGTGCGAGCCCGGGCCAAGTCCGGCCATCGCGCGTAGAAATTTCTTCTCGCTGCCTGTGAGCCGGTCGAAGCGCACGCGAAAAAAACTCTGATCGAGCCGTTCGATCACAATGGGAGTAGCTTGTTGAACAACTCTCAACGCGATTGGAGAAGCCGGAGCGCGATTCCACGCTTGATAACCCCACTCCTGCAGGAAGTAGGGATAGCCCTGTGTTAGTGCGAAGATTTTCTTCAGCGCGGCGTCTTCGAATTCTACACCCGCCGTCTTCGTCGGTCCCCGTAACGCTTTAATAGCGTCAGGCTCGGAAAGCGCACCGATATCGGGGAAACTGAACAATCGCTCGGCGTACGATTTCGATTCGCCGGCGAGACCGGGCAGAATCGGCAGACCTGCGCCGAGAAGGATCATCGGCAACTGGCGCTGCTGCATCTTGTGCATCGCCATAATGAGCGCGCTGAGTTCCTTTGGGTTGAAGTATTGCATCTCATCAATCAATAGCGCGACGGGGATCCTTCGTTCCTCAGCCGCTTCGGCAACAGCAACGAATAGATTAGGCAGATCACTTTCCAAGTCGCCGCTATCGGCGGTACCCTTCTCCGGATCAATGTCCAAGCCGACTTCGAGGTCGCCAATCTTCACTTTAACGCCGTTCATGAAACCCTTCAGCACACCCAAGGCACGCTTGGCTTTATCGCCCGCGCCGGCGACTCTATCCAAATCGAACAATAATTTGCGCAACGGCGGAACAAGCAGGGCCGCCAGCGATTTATCCTCGTGTGCTTCCACCCCAAAGTGCGATAGGCCTCCTTTGCCGCCATGCGCTCGATTTCATTCAGCAGCACTGTTTTGCCAACACCGCGCAGACCCGTGAGGAGAATGCTTTTCTCTGGACGCTTTGCCTTGATGCGTGCCAGGAGAACGCGCGCCTGCTCGAGAATTGCCTCGCGACCAACCAATTCGGGCGGCGGCGCACCTGCGCCGGGAGAAAAAGGGTTCTTAATAGCGTCCATCGCAATGCTGAGTTTCTACCGACTTATATGTATGTCTAGTCGATTCTTGCTAGAAATGGCAGTAAATGGCTATAAGTGCGGCAAGCAGGGAACTCCCGTTGGGCGGCTTCCAACCAGCAGCAGGCGCGACCGCAACGGAAACCGAGCTGCGCAATTACGCTCGTGATCATCTGGCTCATTTCAAGTGTCCGCAAAAAATCCGCTTCGTACCCGAGCTGCCAAAAACAGCGACGGGCAAGGTGCAAAAGTACATCCTTCGCGGCAAGCAATCCGCCATCTCTAAACAGTGATGACTCCGACGGCTGGTGTTAGAACGTTGTAACGATGTAACGCTTTTAACGACTTAACGTCGCCGATAGGCCGATCTGCCGAAAACAGCCACCGGCAATGTCCAGAAGCATGTCCTTCGCGGCAAGCCAGCGATTTCGAAGCAGTGATAGGCCTAACGACGTAGCTATTTCAACGATTCACCCTCGCCCAAGACAAATGTCAAATGCCGTGCTTAGCCTGCCCGTCCTGGTCGCCGTGGCGACCGTGGTGGGCGAAAGCCTTCGGAGTTGAAATCTTCGCCATTCGCTTCGCGAGCACCTCGGATTTCGCTCTTTTCCCATGTTCGATCACGATTGACTCGAATTTTTCTCGGCCCTATTCTTTTCCTCAAAGCTGCTGGATGCAGGCAATTTAAGACCGGGAGGAACTATGCGCGCGATCAAAGGTTTCGAATGGATGCTCTTTCCAATCCTTACGATCAGTATCGTGATCGTATCACTGTCCGCGCAGGATTCGCCACCAACGCCTGCATCAACGGCAGCGCAAAAATCGAGCTATATGCCAGTCGTAGACAAAGAAAGTTTTTCCGTTGTCCGCAACCGCATGAGCGAGGCAAAGCCTGGAGTGATGAAACGACAGGCGGATTTGCTGGCAGAACGTTACGACCTAACTAATCGCCCGGCCAAGGGAGCGGTCATGGAT
>JBAQJG010000671.1:0-1763 GCA_049300145.1 Chthoniobacterales bacterium
GGATCGGCCCCGAACGCTTTCGGGGCGCTGCTAAAAATAAATGCGGCTTCGCCGCCTAATTAACATCGAGGTCGCCGCGGCGACGACTGTTCGATCCACCAGATGGTCCTACTTCGCGGGTGGCGCGTGCTCGAAAATGCAAGCGCCGAGAAATGGCGATGGAACCCAGAGCGGGTGCAGCGCCGGAATCGTCGAAAATTGAATCGCAGGAACCGGCGCGCTGACCAGCGGCATATGGGCGGAATGATTGCAGCCGCCTGAGCCGATCAACGTCACCGCACAGCTGTGCTCGGCTCGGTTGGCATCCGAATGAATCCGCTCATGCAGCGATGGCGAAACAGTCAGCGTCAGCGTCCAAAGAAGCGCGCTCAAAATCCCGGCGGCAACGATGGCGGGCGGCGCTATCGACTTTCCCCCGGCGAGACAAAATCTCATGCGCGGGAAGATTCCGCGTTCAACCGCTTCGGCGCAACTGAATTTCGCTTTCACTCCAACTGGATGTAGCAGTTGTAGCGCCGGACTGCCTGCTCATCCTGCTCGTCCTGGTCGCCGTGGCGACCGTGGCGGGCGAATGGAGCGAGCGGGGACGCCGCGACATAGATTACAGAACCCAGGGGCGATGGTAAGAGAGCGGGAAGCGAACGCATCAAGCCTTTCGGAGCTGATTTTTAACCGCGGATTACGCGGATTCAAATGCTCCCTGCTCATAAACCCAGCCTTCTATCCACGCTATCTGCGTAATCCGCGGTTGAGATCGACATGTCAGATCCGCCGTGAGAAATTAAGCTATCGGAGAGCAAAACTCTGAGAAGCCGTCGAACTCAATCAAATTCTTCTTGGCTCGAACTGAGACATCTCTTAACTGTTCAGCTCATTCGATGTTCGATGTTCGATCTTGAGCGTTGGGCGTTCTCTTTAATCCAAAGGACTTCGCACACCCAGCCCAGGCTTATTCAAGACGTGGGTGTAGATCATGGTGGTCGATACGTCTTTGTGCCCGAGAAGTTCTTGAACGGTGCGAATGTCATACCCGTTCTCGAGTAGATGCGTGGCCAAGGAATGACGAAACGTATGACAAGTTGCGGGCTTTCGGATACCCGCTTCGCGAACCGCTCTCTTGACGGCGCGTTGCAAAAAGCTCCCATCTACGTGATGCCGACTTGCGGCAGGCGTCGTCGCGCCCATACGCGGGTCATTCGACCTCTGCGAAGAGGCGAAGATATATTGCCAACTAAATTCGCGAGCGGCGCTCGGATATTTCCTGCCAATCGCTCCCGGCAAGGACACGCTGCCAAAGCCAGCCGCTAGATCCTCCTCGTGTAAGATGCGCCGCTTTTCGATCTGTCGCCCTAGCGGCTCGACCAGACTCACTGGCAGCATCGTTACCCGATCACGCCCACCCTTGGCATCACGCAGCGTGATTTGCAGATACCCGAAATCAACGTCCTTCACGCGCAACCGCATGCACTCGTTCAACCTTAGCCCGCAGCCGTAGAGCATCTGGGCCATTAGACGTGCGGTTCCATGCATTTTGCCAAGCACTTCGCGCGCTTCCGTCGGCGTGAAAACCAAGGGCATTTTCGCCGGCCGTTTCGCGCGTTGGATGTCGTCGATCCAGGGCAACTGCTGTTTGAGCACGTCCTTGTAGAGAAAAAGCAGGGCGCTAAAGGCTTGGTTTTGCGTGGAAGCGGCGACGTTTCCTTCCGACGCGAGATTATTTAGAAACCGCCGCACCTCGTCCGCTCCCATCGTTTCTGGATGTC
>JBAQJG010000672.1:0-11007 GCA_049300145.1 Chthoniobacterales bacterium
GCGTAGACGTCATCCGGTTCGACCACGCGTCGGGCGCTCGTCTTCTGCACGACGTGGAATTTCGGCTTGGGTTGCAGCCGCGCTTTCAGATTACTCAGCCAAACCAGTTCAGGTCCGGCGCCGCGCCATTCGACGAAGAGGAACGCTACGGCCATGCTCGTCCAGACGACAGCCAGATCAGCCCATGCATGATAGGCGAGGAGCTGCAAAGTGTAAATGGCGGCGAGAATCAGCGCGAACCATTTCGCCGTAATGCGCAGAAACAACTCGACCCGCGGATAGATTGTCGCGAAGGCCACAAAAATTCCAAAGTGCAACGCAGGCGATCCGGCGAATGCGGAGCGCTGCCAAAATCCCCAGGCTGTCAGCACCGCGGCTGGCGCGATTAGCAAAGCAACGTAAAGCCCGACGTACGCGCGCTGGCCGATGAAGCGTTCCACTTCCCGGCCGAACACGAACAGCATATACATCTCGACCGCGAACCAGAGCAGGACCGAAGGAGCGTGCACCAACGCGTAGGTGGCAATCCTCCAGACTTGGCCGAGATACAAAACTCGTGCGCTGTCGAATTGGAGATAGTCGAGCACGGATCCGGCGCCGACTGCGACCAGAATGCACGTGATAATCGCGAGCGCGACATGGAGGCCGACCAGCATCGTCGTCACATCGACGGGATAACGCCCCATCCATGCGACCGGCCGATAATCATCGGAGGTAGTGACTCCGAACATGCTGGAATAAACAGCGAGCGGTTTGAGCGCGCAACCGACTTCGCCGCCGCGCGAAAAATTTCTTGGAGAAGCGGCTGAAGCGGCCAACATTGTTTTTTGCTCCAATCGCAAGATCGATAACCTCGAAATAACCGGGGCTCAGGAAAGCTTTCGGAGTCGGTTCATGAAAGACATCGCACCCGCCATTTCGCCGCCGGTTGGAATTGGCGATGCCAAGCCGGCGAATCAAGCGGTCCTCGATTGGGTAGGGGAAGTCGAGCTCCTGACCAAACCGGAAAACATTTTTTGGTGCGACGGGTCGGAGCGCGAAAATAATTTCCTGCTCGAGCAAGCAGAGCGGCAAAATGTGCTGATCAAGCTGAACGACAAGAAAGTTCCGCGTTCCTATCTGCATCGTTCAAATCCGAACGACGTCGCGCGCGTCGAGCAGTTCACTTTCATTTGCACACCGACGAAAGAAGAAGCGGGACCGACGAACAATTGGTCCGAACCGGCGGAAACATATTCAAAACTGGACGGCCTTCTCAAAGGCGCGATGCGCGGCCGCACCATGTTTGTCATTCCCTACATCATGGGCCCGCCCGATTCGCCGCTCACTAAAGTCGGCTTTGAAATTACCGATTCAATTTACGTCGTGCTCAGTATGCGCATCATGACGCGCATGGGCGCGATCGCCGTCAAGCGACTCGGCAGCGACGCGAACGCGGAATGGAATCGCGGTGTGCACTCATTATTAGATGTCGATCCGGCGCGGCGTTTCATCTGCCATTTTCCACAGGACAACGCGATTATTTCGGTTGGCTCCGGTTACGGAGGCAATGTTTTGCTCAGCAAAAAATGTCTCGCCTTGCGCATCGGTTCGTATCTCGCCCGCAGGCAAGGCTGGATGGCGGAACACATGCTCATCCTCGGCGTTGAATCGCCGGAAGGCCGCAAGCATTACGTGACGGCCGCGTTCCCGAGCGCATGCGGCAAAACCAATTTTGCCATGCTCATTCCGCCAAAACATTTTCGCGGCTGGAAAGTCACGACCGTCGGCGACGATATCGCCTGGATGCAGATTCGCGATGGCCGGCTTTTCGCGGTCAATCCCGAGAACGGTTATTTCGGGGTTGTGCCGGGTACGAGTTACAAATCGAATCCGAACGCGATGAAATCGATCGAGCATGACACGCTTTATACAAATGTCGCGCTGACCGATGACGGCGATGTTTGGTGGGAAGGCAAAAACGGCGCGCCACCCAAGCATGCGATTGATTGGCGCGGCAACGATTGGACGCCGGATTCAAAGGAAAGAGCTGCGCACCCCAACAGCCGCTTCACGACGCCGATCCGCAACAATCCGGCTCTCGATCCCGATGTTGAAAAGGGCGAAGGCGTCCCGATCAGCGCGATTATCTTCGGTGGACGCCGCAGCGACACGATGCCGCTCGTTTTCCAAGCGTTCGATTGGGAGCATGGCGTTTACATCGGCGCGACCATGGCTTCGGAAACAACGGCGGCCGCGGCCGGCGCTGTTGGACAAGTGCGCCGCGATCCAATGGCGATGCTGCCGTTCTGTGGATACAACATCGGCGATTATTTTCAGCATTGGCTCGACATCGGAAAACGTCTTACCAATCCACCGCTCATTTTTAACGTGAACTGGTTCCGCAAAGGCGAGGACGGCAAATTTCTTTGGCCCGGTTTCGGCGACAACATGCGTGTGCTGAAATGGATGATCGATCGTTGCGAAGGAAGTGATGCCGCGGTTGAATCACCGATCGGATGGTTGCCGCGTCCCGACGATCTCGATCTTGCTGAACTCAATGTGCCGCACAAATCCGTGGTCGAACTTCTTGGCATCGATCACGAGCAATGGCAAAGAGAGCTGACCGGCCACCAAAAGTTTTTCGATTCGTTAGGCGGCGTTGTCCCCGACGAACTGCTGAAGGAACGCGAACAGCTGGCCGCGCGCTTCGGTGGGTAGCGCACGCGTCTCGCGTGCTGGTTGCGGCGTCCCCGCCGCAACGAACTTTTATGCACTGGCCATTTTCGAAAAGGTGCTGGCTGGCGCGGTGAAGTCCGCATCTCGAGGAAGTTCGTTGTCGCGAGACGCGTGCGCTACCCAATCCGATTTGCGTCGCGGTTGGCGCGCACCGAATATCTCCAGTGGGTTCAAAGGTTGCTAAAAAAGAGCGCGTCACCGCGCCCGCCGCGGCGGGTTGTGTGGAGATTCGCGGAGCGCGCCAGAACAATCTCAAAGGCATCGATGTCGATCTTCCCCTCGGTAAACTGACCGTCGTTACCGGCCCGAGCGGGAGCGGCAAGTCGAGCCTCGCTTTCGAAACGATTTACGCTGAAGGCCAGCGGCGCTACGTCGAGACGTTCAGTCCGTACATGCGGCAATTCCTCGACCGCATGGACAAACCGCGGGTGGACGAGATTCGTGGCATACCGCCTGCCATCGCGATCGAGCAGTCGAATCCGGTCAAGAGTTCGCGTTCAACCGTTGGCACGATGACTGAGATCACCGATTACCTGAAACTGCTTTTCCCGCGCATCGCGCGCGCCTTTTGTCCAAGCTGCGGCCGTGAGATCCGGCCGGAAAGCGCCAAGTCGATCGCCGATCAAGCGCTGCACGAACTCGCAGGCCAAACCGCGCTCATCACTTTCTGGGTCAGCGTTCCAGCGAAGACTGAGCCGCGCAGTTTCTTCAGTTTTCTTCAGCAGCAAGGTTATCTCCGGGTTTGGATCGACAATGAAATTGTGCGTGTCGATATCGATCCAAAAAAAATTAGCCCCGGAAGCTTTCGCGGGCGCGTCCAGGTCATTCAAGATCGAATCGCAATTTCGGACGAGAACCGCGCGCGTTTGGTCGAAGCAATCGAGACCGCGCTACGTTTCGGAAAAGGTAAAGTAAACGTCATCCCGATTACAGAAAAAGAAAACGCCCAACGTCTCACGAATCACGAATCACGAATCACGAATCACGAATTCCCGTTTTCCACCGGCTGGCATTGCGCGCATTGCGACATCGACATTCGTCCGCCCACGCCGGGGCTTTTCAGCTTCAACAATCCGCTCGGCGCGTGTCCGGAATGCCGCGGTTTTGGCCGTACTATTGCGATCGATTTGAACAAAGCGATTCCAGATCGCAGTCTCACTATCGCGCAAGGGGTCGTACGCGTTTTTCGCGGCGCCGAATTTGGCGAATCGCAAAAAGATTTGCTCCGGGCCTGTGCCCGTGAGGAGATCGACGTGCATGTTCCATTCGAGGAATTGCCGAAAGTCGACCAGGATTTCGTGATCAACGGGGAGAAGCGCGGCGATTACACCGACGAAGATTACGAGGAAGATCGCTGGTATGGCGTCCGCGGTTTTTTCCGGTGGCTCGAGAGCAAAACCTACAAAATGCACGTGCGGGTGCTGCTCAGCCGTTATCGCGCGTACACGACCTGCCCGAGCTGCAAGGGCGGACGATTTCAGCCAGACGCACTCAATTATCGTATTGTCGCGGTGGTCTGTGATCGCCGGACCGAGAAATGCGACGCTCATAGAGCGCCGCTACAGTTAAGTCTTCCTGATTTTGCTGCGCTTTCGATTTCCGAAGCGCGCGATTTTCTCGGCCGGTTCGACATCTCAGCGAGCGACTCGACCGCTGAGATGCTGCGGGACGAAATCTGCGCGCGCCTGAATTATCTTTGCGAAGTTGGCGTCGGTTATCTCACGCTCGATCGTTCCACGCGGACGTTGAGCGGCGGCGAAGTGCAGCGCGTGAATTTGACAACCTGTCTCGGCGCGTCGCTCGTCAATACCCTTTTCGTCATGGATGAACCGAGCGTCGGTCTGCATCCGCGCGACGTTGGCCAACTCGTCCGCGTCATGCATAACCTGCGCAACAAAGGCAACACGCTGCTCGTGGTCGAGCACGATGAAGCGATTATTCGTGCCGCCGACAATTTGATCGACATCGGTCCCGGACGCGGTGAGCGCGGTGGAGAACTGGTATTTAGTGGAGCACTCGATCAGATGCTCGGTGGATCGAGCGCTCCGCGCGCGATGCCAAACAAAATAGCGCCGCGATCAAATCAGAGCCGCTTTGCGGCTTCGGGCTTAACATCACCCGCGGAGCGGCTGATCCACCAATCTCTCACGCGCGATTACCTCGCGGGTCGAAGAAATATTCCTGTTCCCAAATCGCGACGGAAGTCTTCTTGCTCGATCAAGATCACCGGTGCGCGCGAACACAATCTGAAAAGTATCGATGTTGATCTTCCGCTGGGAATTTTCACTTGTGTGACCGGCGTTTCCGGTTCCGGCAAATCGACACTCATTCACGACGTGCTCTATCGAAATCTTTTGCGCGCAAAAGGGGAGCCATCAGATCAGGAACCGGGTGCATGTCGATCCGTGACCGGTGCGCATCGCATCGGTGAAGTGGTGATGGTCGATCAAGCGCCGCTTGCCCGCACCCCGCGCTCGACGCCGATTTTGTATCTCGGACTTTACGATCGCGTGCGCGAACTTTTCGCCGCGGAGCCCGAAGCGATGGCGCAAGGACTGACCGCGAGCGCATTCTCTTTCAATTCTGGGAGCGGACGTTGCGAGCGTTGCTGCGGGACCGGCTTCGAAAAGATCGAAATGCAGTTCTTGAGCGACCTCTATGTCTGCTGTGCCGAGTGCGAAGGCCGCCGTTTTCAACCGCACGTATTGAAGGTGCAGCTGCACGGCAAATCGATTCACAACGTGCTCGAGCTTACCGTGACGGAAGCGATTCAATTCTTCGCGCAGATCGGCGAACAAAAGAATCTTTCGGAGCCGCTCGATGTGCTCGAAGAAGTTGGACTTGGCTATTTAAGGCTTGGACAACCGCTCAACACCCTTTCCGGCGGAGAATCACAGCGGCTGAAGCTCGTTAGGCATTTGTCGGAAACGGAAAACGCTCAACGCTCAACGTTCAACGCTCAACGTCCAACGAAAGGCGACTCTGTCGCCATGGGCAATCTCTTTATCTTCGACGAGCCGACGACCGGATTGCATTTCGATGACGTCGCGATGTTGCTCCGTTTGTTCCAGCGACTGGTCGATCGCGGACATTCGATCGTGGTCATCGAGCACAACCTCGAAGTCATCAAATGCGCAGATTGGGTTGTCGATCTTGGACCGGAAGCCGGCGATGAGGGTGGCGAAGTGGTCGCGCTTGGAACGCCGGAGCAAGTGGCGAAAGTAGCGCAGTCGCACACGGGCAAATTTCTCGCGCATGTTCTGGGCAGCGCACGCGTCTCGCGTGTTGTTCGCGGCGTTGTGCCACGAACGTTCAACGGCCTTTACTCAGATGAGGAGATCGAACTAGCTCGCGCCGCAGAAGAATCGCCCGGCGAGACGCCGAACGGCACACGCGAGCTGCGCGCCCTGCCCGGAACAAACGGCGCGATCGTGATCCGCGGCGCGCGTGAACACAACCTGAAGAACATTTCTCTGAAAATCCCGCGCGACGAGTTAGTCGTAATCACCGGCATGAGCGGTTCGGGAAAATCGACGCTCGCGTTCGACATTCTCTTCGCGGAAGGGCAACGAAGATTTCTTGACAGCATGTCGCCGTATGCGCGGCAATTCGTCGAACAACTAGAAAAGCCCGATGTCGATCTGGTCGAGGGCTTGCCGCCGAGCGTGGCGATCGAGCAACGTGTCACGCGCGGCGGAGGCAAATCGACGGTTGCGACCGTCACGGAAGTTTATCATTTCCTGCGGCTCTTGTTTGCAAAAACGGGCACGCAATTTTGTCCGGACTGTGATTTACCGGTCGAAAAACAAAGCGTCGCTGCAATCGTGAAACAAGTTGAAGCGGCGGCCTCGCGGTCGCGGGGCGGGTCCCTCAAAGTTCTCGCGCCGCTCGTCAAAGCGCGCAAAGGTTTTCACACCGATGTCGCGCGCTGGGCGGAACGGCAAGGCTTCGACACGCTCTATGTCGACGGAACGCTTGTTCCGGTTACATACTTTCGAAAACTCGAACGCTTTAAAGAACACACCATCGACGTCGTCGTTGGTGTGATCGACGCCAAACGAATCCTGAAAGCGCGCAATCTCACGCAGCGCGCGCTCGAGATCGGGCGTGGCACGGCCCATCTCCTCGACGCAAAGAATCGGCTGACGGTGATGAGCATGGAGATGAGTTGTCCCGGCTGCGGCCGGGCTTTCGAGGAGCTCGATCCGCGTTTGTTCTCGTTCAATTCGCCTCATGGCGCGTGTCAAGAATGCGGCGGGTTTGGCGAAATTTGGGACCGCGATTTGCAAACCGGCGCGGAAGAAAATGGCGAATCCGTTCTTGAGAACGAACTCGCGGCGGAACGCCAATCGGAATGGATCGACGAAAACGAGGCGCACGGATGTCCGTCGTGTCACGGCTCGCGCTTAAACCCGATCGCACGTCATGTGCGGGTGCAAGGTTTGAGCATCGACAATTTCACGGCGCGTTCAGCGAGTGAAGCGCGGAAACTGATCGGGAAACTGCGCTTTCGCGGGACGCACAAGACCATTGCAGCGGAATTGCTTCCGGAAATTCAGCAACGATTGCGCTTTATGGAAAACGTCGGGCTCGGTTATCTCGCGCTTGGGCGTTCGGCCAAAACCTTGAGCGGCGGTGAATCCCAACGAATCCGCCTGGCCGCGCAACTGGGATCAAATTTACGCGGCGTGCTTTATGTGCTCGATGAGCCGACCATCGGTTTGCATCCGAGAGACAATTTGCAGCTGCTCGATACGCTGGCTGCGCTTCGCAAAAAGGGAAATTCGCTCGTTATTGTCGAGCACGACGAGGAAACGGTGCGCCGCGCAGATCACATCGTCGATCTTGGCCCGCGCGCAGGCATGCACGGTGGTGAAGTCATCGCCCAAGGAAGTTTACGCGACATCAAACGCGCGAAAAACTCCGAGACGGGGCGCTGTCTGCAATCGCCCATCTCTCATCCCATCCGGAGATCGCGCCGACCGCTTCGCGATGCCGGGAATTGGATCGATGTCCGCGGCGCGCGCGCGAATAATTTGAAGGACGTCGATGTGCGTTTTCCAGTTGGCCGATTATCGGTGATCACCGGAATTTCCGGGTCGGGAAAATCGACCTTGATGCACGAAGTGCTGTTGCCGGCAGTGCGGGAGCAGTTAAACAGGAAGAAGCGCAGCAGCGACGGCGAATTGTTTAAACTTGTGAGTGGCGCGGCCGAGCTCGAGGCCGTTTACGAAGTCGATCAATCGCCCATCGGCAAAACGTCGCGCTCGACCCCGGGGACTTACGTCAAAGTGTTCGATGAAATTCGCAACCTTTACGCACAATTGCCGGTCTCGCGGGTGCGCGGATATTCCGCGAGCCGGTTCTCCTTTAATGCGGAAGGCGGCCGCTGCGAAACGTGCAAGGGCCAGGGTGTAATCAAGCTGGAGATGAATTTTCTGCCGAGCAGTTATGTGCCGTGCGAAGATTGCGGTGGGCGCCGTTACAATCCGCAAACGCTGGAAGTTCTCTACAACGAGAAATCAATCGGCGACGTAATGGAGATGACGATCGAGGAAGCGGCGCAATTTTTCGCAGCCCATCCAAAAATCGGGCGGGCGCTTTCGCTGCTCGTCGATACCGGTCTCGGTTATCTCAAACTGGGGCAGCCGAGCCCGACCTTGAGCGGCGGCGAAGCGCAACGACTCAAGCTCGTGACGCAATTGAAACGGGGGGTAAGCCGTGCGCAAAACGAACGGTTGCGCAAGATGCGCACACCGAAGTCGACACTCTATCTTCTCGAGGAACCGACGATCGGTCTGCACATGGCCGACGTGGAACTATTGCTCAAGGTGCTGCATCGGCTCGTCGATGAAGGCAACTCCGTGATCGTGATCGAGCACAATCTCAGCGTGATGGCCGAGGCCGATTACATTGTCGATCTTGGCCCGGAAGCCGGCGCGGAAGGCGGCAAAGTGGTGGCAGTTGGAACGCCGGAGGAAGTTGCCAAGAGCCGCATCAGTCGCACCGCACCGTTTTTGCGCAAAGTCTTGCACCGCTCAAGAGCGCACGTATCTTCGGCGTAGATACATGAAAACGGTGGTGCAGCAATGGGGGAATAGTCTGGCGGTCCGTATTCCGAAACCATTGGCGGATCAAATCCGGTTGAGACAGGGCACGGATGTCGATCTTGTGGCGTCGAATGGTTCTGTCATCGTGCGACCGTCTCAAAGCCGACGCAGGCTCCGTCTTCGCGATTTGCTTAAGCAGGTCAACCGAAAGAACCTCCATGCCGAGATACAAACCGGGCCGAAGCGGGGACGCGAAGCTTGGTAAATGGCACGGTTTGTCCCCGATCGCGGCGATTTAGTTTGGCTGGATTCTGAGCCGCAACGTGGTCACGAACAATCCGGGCAACGTCCCGCAATTGTTATTTCGCCACGCAATTACAATGGAAAAGTAGGACTGGCGCTTTTCTGTCCTGTCACGTCCCAGATCAAAGGATATCCGTTCGAAGTCGCTTTGCCCGAGGACTCGCGAGTGAAGGGAGTGGTTCTTGCCGATCAAATTAAAAGCCTCGATTGGCGCGTGCGGCGAGCCCGATTTATTGAACGATCACCCGCATCATGTTTCAGCCGCGTCCTTGCTCGGGTCGAAGCGGTGCTCTCGATGGAGTAGAGGCTTCGGGAAATGCTCGCTTACTACCTGCACGATCTCGATCCGATTATTTTCCGGATCTATGATAACATTGGCCCGCGTTGGTACGGACTGGCTTATGTGCTCGGGTTTATTTGCGGGTACGTGCTTCTGGGTTTGCTGGCGAAACGTGGCTATTCAGATATCCCGGCGTCAAGAGTTGGCGATTTCATCACGGGTTGCGCGCTCTTTGGCGTGATCATCGGTGGCCGGCTCGGTTACGTTTTCTTCTACAAACCGGAAATGCTGCGCGAGCCATTGTCGATTTTGCGGGTGTGGGAAGGCGGCATGTCCAGCCACGGCGGGATGATCGGACTCCTGCTCTTCACGCTTTATTACGCGCGTCGGCACAAACTTTCCTGGACCAATCTCGCCGACAATCTTGGCGTGACTGCGCCGCTCGGGTTGTTCTTCGGTCGCTGCGCCAATTTCATCAACGGCGAACTTTACGGGCGCGCGGCCAGCGTTGCCTGGGCGATGCAGTTTCCGAAAGAATTGCTCGATCATCCGACCGAAGCCGACCGCGCCATTGCGGCGTGCGCGCAGATCGATCCGTCGCTGACAACGCCGGAAGCGATCGTCGGCGCGGTCCATCGGCAAGCGCAAGTGAAAGAGGTTTTGCGGACAATTTTGACACCGCGCCATCCATCGCAACTCTACGAAGCTTTCTTCGAAGGTGTCGTCTTGTTTGCGATCTTATGGATCGTGCGCACGCGCACGCGACAACCGAACGGAGTTCTGGCCGGACTCTTTTTCATTTTCTACGCGGTCTTCCGAATCGTGCTCGAATATTTTCGCGAACCGGACGCGGCGCTCATTGCCGGTTTCACCCGCGGCCAGTTCTTCTCGTTTTTTCTGATTGCGATCGGTCTCGCGTTTATCGTCGCGGCGAAAATGCATCCGACGTTTCCGAAGAAGACGTCGGGGAAATGACGAATGACGAATGTGTAATGACGAAGGAATGACGAAATCCGAATGACGAAGACAAACACGGGCCGCCGTTCGGTTCTTTGATCATTCGGATTTCCTTGGTCATTCGTCATTTGAAGAAAGCGCCTTTCGCTTTCGTGAAACGGCGTTATAGGTTTGCGCAGGTGACGCGCAAATGTTCCCTCCAGATTTGATCGCGGCGGGCGGCCTGCTTTTCGCGTTCAATCACGCGACGATTGCGGGCAAGGTCGTTCTTTCCCTCCTCGCCGTCGTTTCGATCTTCAGTTGGTCGATCATGATCACGAAATTGCGCGTGATCCAATTTGCTCGAAAACAAAACGCGCGCTTTCTCGCCTCCTTTCATCAAGATCGGCAACCGCTGCGCTTGTTTGAGAAGAATGCGCGGTTTCCTGGCTCGCCCGTGTTCAGTGTTTATCGCGCCGGTTGTCAGGAGATGACGTTCCATTTGCTCGGCTCCGCGGAAGTGGACGAGACTTTTCGGGCACGGCTCGAAATCGCGGATAAAATTTCACCGGCGCAAATGGGCGCGGTCAACGCGGCGATGGAACGCGCGGTGGGTGAGACCGCGCTCGCGCTCGAGTCGCAAATGATTTTGCTCGCCACGGCGGTGAGTGGTTCGCCGTTCCTCGGATTGCTCGGCACAGTCTGGGGCGTGATGGACGC
>JBAQJG010000673.1:0-1568 GCA_049300145.1 Chthoniobacterales bacterium
CAAGTCAAACATCCTGAATTTCTTTTGCTGGAACAACCATTTGATAATTAAGAACAAAAGTACAGTACCCGGCGAGAATTGTGCAAATTCTGGATCATATCCACAATAAGAATATACAACTATATCCTGATCCATACGACAATAAACATACGCAACCGGCTTATTATGCGCCATCAGCAGAAAGCCACAAACGCGTCCATTTGCGGCTTGTTCCATAAGATGTGTGCTAAACTCGCCGGTCTCGGGAAGCCCAAATCCAATCTTACGTTGATAGCTTACCAACGACACGGCGAGGGCTTGGCGTCGGAATTCAATCATCTCTTCCGGCGAGCTGTA
Organism: Chthoniobacterales bacterium; assembly: GCA_049300145.1. GTDB lineage: Bacteria > Verrucomicrobiota > Verrucomicrobiia > Chthoniobacterales > UBA10450 > AV133. Next base: position 337 of record JBAQJG010000673.1, read on the forward strand.
GATGCGGAAGTCCACCGTGCCGCCGGACCGTTCGGCGAAATGACGTATTTTCCGCTTCAGCGTATTGCGGGTTTTTGCCGAAAACTTGGCAAAATAGTCGTCAAACACCCCTGGCAACAGATCTACAAAATACCGTCTTCCCCGGTGCGATACATAGCGAACAGCGTTACCATCGAAACCCAGGGTGCGGGAAATAGCGCCGTCATCCCGCATCTGCTGGTAAGTTGTAGGCTGGAAGATTGGCGGCAGCTTCAGCGGTCCGCCTTCGGCGGTAAGCGGATTGGTCATATTGGACAGAGACTGGAAGCTCCGTTCTGCAAGGATCCATGGTCCGAACCGGAAAACCAGCGTCTCCGTCGCCAGTTTCCACGGCGGCGGCAGGCCCGCCTCAGGAGGGGATGGTACGTGAAGCATCGCCATAGGAGGCAGAAACGCCAACCTCGCTCTTGAAGGTCATAGCCTAATTTGCCCAGCCAAGGTCAGCTGTCGGCCCTGCGGCGACGAGGATTCATCCCAGCGCCTCGGCGTCTCCTCGCTCATCACCGGACTGCCGATCGCAAAGAGGTGGCGCCGTAAGTCACTGCCTCGGCGAAAGATAAGGAGAGCGAGCCTCACCAAAGGCGAATCCACCTGCATCCGCCCAGCGAGCTCGCCAAGGATGAGCACGACCACGGTCATTGCCACGGTAACAACCATAATCGCGCAAGTTTGGGACCAAAGCTAGGAAAATTTCCCCTTTAACTCGGTCAAGACTTCCTTGGCGAGGAAAATCATCACCGCGCAGGAAGCTGTAGTGTAGAACACGATCAACCTGCTCGCCCCGTCCCACGTTAACATAGGATCCCGCCGCACTGGCTCCGAAATGTGCCCGCAAAATGTCCAATCAACGCGTCGAACTCCTCCCACGGGAGGTGCTTCAGCAGCTGATGAAAAACGCTATTGTAATGGCGCATGGCATTGACCCCCCGCTCGTGTCCGGATCGTTCCCCAACAATCCCGGCCCAGTGGAATCAATGCCGTGCGCTATGTACAGCAAAAATGTACCGGACAGCCGTCGATCAAGCCCGGCCATGACGTTGAAGGGCGATTTTGTAATGACTGTGCCGCTTGTCACGGGTCAGATCGGCCGTGTTTAACAAGATCCTGATTGCCAATCGCGGCGAGATCGCCCACCGCATTATCCGGACCGCGCGACGGATGGGGATCGCGACGGTGGCGGTTTATTCCGATGC
>JBAQJG010000674.1:0-9329 GCA_049300145.1 Chthoniobacterales bacterium
GCTATTTCCAAACTCCATGCAGAGTATCGGAACATTATTGCAAAACCACAGGACGCGATGATCGCGATCACGTTCGCTTTGCCGGCGGAGAGTTCGGGATTCGTCGCTCTTGTGCGAAACAAACGGCGCGCGGTGAGCGGCGACACTGAAATCATTTACGGAGAGATCAACCAGCGACCAGTCACGACCTTTCACACGGGTATTGGCCAAAAAGCCTGCCAGGCAAACATCGATAATTTCCTGCGGGTTGAACATCCGGATATTTGGATCAGCAGCGGCTTCGCTGGCGGCGTAGGCGAAGACCTGAGAGTTGGTGATTTGTTTCTCGGGGAAAATTTCTCCGACCGAGAATTATTTTCCGCCGCTCAGCACCTTCTCGGCGACCGAAACGTGCGTGCGGCCAAACTTTTTACATCAAGAACGATCGTCGATTCGGCTGAGCAACGAAATGAGATCGCGTTCGCACAGGGTGCGCTCGCCATCGACATGGAAACCGAAACCATCGCGCGAGCATGCATCGCGCGCCGTATTCGAATGCTTTCGTTGCGCGCGATCAGCGACAGTTTAGACGAACCATTCCCCGCTCCACCGCATCTTTTATTCGACCTCGAGCGACAGCGAACGAATGCGGCTAAACTTGTGTTATATTTTTTGAAGCGCCCAACTCATATCGTGGGTTTCATTCGCTTCGCCAATCGGATCGCGCGAGCGCGCCGAACTTTGACTAACGCGATCGTTGCCGTGCTTCAAGACCTGTAGGAGACGACGGTGTCGTCCCTGGGGAAGCAAACTGCTTCCCCTACAGATTACGGATTTGTTTGCGCGGGCTCGATGTGAACAAGGACATCGGCAATGCGCGGGTCGGTTTGTTGGATGGCGGTTTTCACTTGATGCGCGATGTGATGGCCTTCGCGCACAGAAATGCTGCCGTCTACTTTTACGTGGAGATCGACATAAAAGTCCAAACCCATTTTTCGCACGAGACATTTGTCGATCTCGATCACCCGCGGAACAGAGGCAGCCGCCTTGCGGACAAGATCGATAATTTCGCCGCGCGGTGCGGTGTCGAGAATATCGTGCAGCGCGGGCCCGAGCAGACGCACGCCGATGGTGGCGATGATGAGGCAAACAAAAATCGCGGCCCAGTTATCCGCGCTTCGCCACTTTTCGCCGCCGATCAAGGCAATCGAAATTCCAATAAACGCAGCCACGGACGTGAGCACATCGGCACGATGACGCCAGGCGTCGGCTTCAACGGCGATGCTTTTGATGGAACGGCCAAAGCGGACGACGTAACGGAAGAGAGTTTCTTTTACGGCGACCACTGTGAGAAGCACCGCCAAAGTGAAGGGGGCGGGCGCGCGATGCGGCAGAAGAATTGTCCGAGTGCTCTCCACCGCGAGCAAAACCGCGGCCGCGAGAACACCGAGCGCGACAAAAATCGCGGCGAGCGGTTCCGCTTTGCCGTGACCGTACGGATGCGTGGCGTCCGGAGGCCGCGCGGCGAAGCGTAATCCGCCCCAGATCACAATCGAGCCGGCAACATCGAGAGAAGATTCAATTCCGTCCGCGATGAGGGCATAAGCATTTCCAAAAACGCCGGCGGTGATTTTGATAATCGCGAACGCGACATTGACAATCATGCCGATGAGAGCGAGGCGGGCGCCAGCTTGCAGATTGCTGGCGGTGACGTTCGATGTAGGCTGCTGCGCCGGCGACATGACCAAAAATATAATCGCAGCCGTTTACGAAACGCACGGAAATCCGGCGGACGTCTTGCGCATTGAGACCCAGCCGTGGCCGAAAGCGCGGTCGGATGAAGCGGTCGTGCAAATGCGCGCCGCGCCGATTAATCCAGCGGACTTGAATGTAATCGAAGGAAAATATCCGGTGCGGCCGGCCCTTCCCGCGACGCCGGGATTTGAGGGCGCAGGAGTAATTGTCGATCTTGGCGCGGAAGTCACGAATGTCGCGATTGGTGCGCTGGTGATTTTGCCGCACAACATTGGCACGTGGCGCGAGGCGCTCTCGGTAAAAGCGAGCGAGCTTGTTGCGGTTCCGCCGGAAATTGAGCCGGCACAAGCGGCGATGTTGAAAATAAATCCGATGACTGCGTGGCGATTGTTGCACGATTACGTCGGGTTGAAGCGCGGCGATTGGTTGATTCAGAACGCCGCGAACTCCGCCGCTGGCCGCGCGGTGATTCAGATCGCGCACGGTCTCGGTTACAAGACTGTAAACGTTGTTCGTCGCGCGGAATTGATCGATGAGTTGCGCGCCGACGGCGGCGATGTCGTGCTTGTCGATGGCGAGACTCTTCGCGAGGAAGTAAAAAATGCGACGAGCGGTGCGACGATTCGTTTGGGCCTAAATGCGGTAGGCGGCGAGAGCGCCCTGCGTCTCGCAAATTGCCTTGCACCCGAATCGACGATGGTGACTTTCGGGGCAATGAGTTTGCAGCCGCTGAAAATTCCGAATGGCCTTCTCATTTTCAAAGATCTGCGCTTCCGCGGCATCTGGATCAATAAGTGGTATGACAACGCGACGATGCCGGAACGCATGGAAGCGTTTCGGCAGCTCTTTGAAATGGCGAAACGCGGATTACTGAAAACTAAAGTGGAAAAAACTTATCCACTCAGCGAAGTAAACGCGGCAGTCGCGCACGCCGCGCAAGGCAAACGCAGCGGCAAGATTGTTTTCGAGTTTAACAATTTGTAGTCGCCTGGCCGTCGAGGCGTCTGCGCCCAAATCCATTCACGGTGAGAGAGCGCCCTGGCTACAAACGCTATCCTAATAATTCACAATGGTGCTAGAAGTAATCATAGTTGGTGCAGGCATTAACGGCGTTACTTCCGCGATTGAGTTAAAAAAGCGCGGTCACAAGGTACTTCTAATTGATCCGGGGCCACTACCGCATCCCCTCGCCGCCTCAACCGATATCAGCAAGGCCGTGCGTGCGGCTTACGGGACGGACGAAGATTATACGACGGTAGCCGAACGCTCGACCAGAATCTGGCGGAAATGGAACCAGGAATTGGGAGTCGAATTGTACCACGAGACGGGCGTTTTGTTCCTGCGACGGCGACCGATGGAACCCGGTGACTTTGAATATGAGAGCTGCAAGGTGTTGGAAAAGCACGGACACAAGTTCGAGCGCATCGGTTCGGCGAAGTTGCGCGAACGTTTTCCCGCCTTTAATGCGGAACGGTTTCAAGACGGCTTTCTTGATCCGGATGCCGGCTATGTTGAAAGCGGCCGCGTCGTTGCCATGCTTGCCGAGCGCGCGAAATCACGCGGCGTTGAATTACGTCAAGGCGTCAAGTTCGTCTCGCTTGATGAAGGTAACGATCGTGTTAAAGGCGTTGTCCTCGAAGATCGGCATCGCATTAGTGGAGACGCGGTCGTTATCGCGGTTGGGGCCTGGACTCCCTATCTGTTTCCGTTTACGAAAAGATTCTTTCGAGCGACTGGCCATCCTGTATTTCATCTCAAGCCGCGCAACCCCGAACTTTTTTCGGCCGAACGTTTTCCTTTTTTCGGGGCCGACATTTCAACGACGGGTTATTATGGTTTCCCGCTGAATCAAGGCGTCGTCAAAATCGCGAACCACGGTCCCGGCCGGGAGATGTCGCCCGACTCTCCTGACCGAACAGTGACGTCCGCAGAAGAAAAGGATTTGGGCGAATTTTTGTCGGGAGCGATTCCCGCGCTGGCAGACGCGCCAATTGTTCACACACGCATCTGCATGTACTGCGACACACACGACGGACATTTTTGGATCGCGCCCGATCCGGAAAGGCCAGGGTTAGTCATCGCGACCGGCGACTGCGGCCACGGATTCAAATTCGCGCCGGTGCTGGGCGAAATCATTGCCGATGCGGTCGAAAACAAACCGAATCCAATATTGCAGAAGTTCCGTTGGCGGCCCGAAGTGCGCGCGGGTGAGCAAAAAGAAGCTGCGCGGTTTCGAGGAAATTTGTAGCGGCGGTCTATGACCGTCGGGATTAGTGCGACGCTCATAGAGCGCCGCTACAAGAGCGGTCGCCGGCGGCGACCGGGGTGATTAGGAAATCGCCTTTCCTTCCGCGGTTTCTTTTTTCGGTTGGCGCTTCAGCAATGTGATCTGTTTGATGCGGGCGGAATCGGACGGGCTCCAGGTCGCGACATCCGGATCGTCTTTGAATGCGTTGTGCACTATGCGCCGCTCGTAGGAATTCATCGGCTCGAGCTGGAGGGAACGACCAGTGATGCGAACGCGTTCCGCCAGTTCGCGGACGCGCTGGACGATGCGGTCTTCGCGCATAGAGCGGTAAAGCTCACAATCGACAATCACTTTTGCCGCGTCCTTGTCTTTTGTCTGCAACAACCGATTTAAGAGAAACTGAATAGCCTCGAGCGTTTCGCCGTCGCGTCCGATCAAACGCCGGCTTTCCTCGGTGTAAATTTGGAGCGTCAAGTTGCCGCCTTCACTCCGAGTTTCCTCGATTTGCACGACGAAACCGAGATAGCCGAGCATGGTGTCGAGCAATTCTTTCGCCGTCATCATCGGTTCTTACGTGCTCGTTTTGCGACAGGCGCAACTTTTTCGAGCGTAGGCATCGGTTGTTTTTTGTTCTGATAAAACTGCAAGATACTGAAAAGATTTTGGGTCGTGTAATACAATGCCAGAGCTGCCGCAAAATTGTAGCAGATAAATAAGAAGATGAGGGGCGTGAACATCATCACCCGGCGCTGGGTGGCATCGCCGGTCTTTGGCGTCATCTGCATGAGCCAGATTTGCGTCGCGGCCATGCAGAGCGGGATAATGTTGACCGGCCAACCGAGCAACGGCAGGTGCCCGACCGTGTCGGGTTGGGAAAGATCGCGCACCCAGAGGAATTTTGCGTTCCGCAATTCCACCGCTTGACCGAGCATTTTGAAAAGACCGAAAAAGATCGGGATTTGAATCACCATCGGCAAACAACCACCGACCGGATTGATTCCGTACTCCTTGTACATCTTCATCACTTCCTGATTCATCCGCGTCGGATCGTCTTTGTATTTTTCGCGTAGCTCTTGCATTTTTGGCGAAAGCGCGCCCATCTGCCGCATGGAACGGTTGGCTTTGTTTTGCAGCGGCCACAGCACAAGCTTGATGATGGTGGTGAGAGCGAGAATGGCGGCGGCATAATTTCCCAGGACGCCGTGCAACGAGTTCATGAAGTTCAAAAGAAACTGACAGACCAGCTTGAACATCCCGAAGTCCATGATCTCGGCTTCGTTGTGCTCGAGTTGCGCCAGACGATGATAGAGCTTCGGCCCGGTGTACACCTCAAAGCGCGCGCGGTAAGTTTGTCCGGGTTGCAATTGAAAGCCGGGCATGCCCAGCGCGCCTTCGATCCCGAAGGCTTTTTGTTCCGGCCAGCGCACGATATCGAAACGGCGGCCCCACGCGCTGGTCGCCTTGGCGGTGAGAGGGGCGAGCAGGGTCGTGAAAAATTGATTACTCACCGCAATCCATTCTGCGCCCGGAACATTTCCCAGGTAAAAAGGTTGCGCAGCGCGTTGACCCAAGCCGAAAATTCCGCCGCCGCCGCCGAACCAGCTGACGTCGATCCCCTTTGCCTTTCCATCGATGCACCAAACCAGTCGAGTATAAGATGGATAATCCTTCGGGTGAATCGGAGCAGCGGAGCCAAGCGCAACAAAATAACCATTGTTCACGTAGGGATTTGGGCCAGCATTCTGAAGATCGACATCCATCTCGGCGACGAAGTTGTCTTTTGTCTCCGCGGACTTCGGGAAGAAAAACTTCTTCCGAATCGTAACTTGCTCGGGCGTCGTTCGCTCGAACTGCACGGTGGCATTCGACTCATGCGAAGCGGTGAATTCGGGAAGAAAAGGCGCCGAAGGCTGCTCAATGATCGCGCCGATCGGCGCGGACTCTGCCGAATTCAAGACCACGCGCTCGCCTTTTTCTGCGACGTGATTGAGCAAGACAGCTTCTTTGATTCCGCCGCCGCGATTCGTTAGGCGTAGTTCAACGTCCGAATTACGCAGCGTTTCAACTTGCTCGGGGAAGCTCGGGATTGCTTCCGCGACTTTCGGTGCGATGCCCGGTACGGCCGTCGCGAGCGGAGAGGCGGACGCGTTAGCGGCGGCCGTCGGGGTTGGAGAAAGTTGCGCCCGAGTGTTTGCCGGCGCCGGCTTCCGCTGCGTCTGCTTTGCCAGATAGACCTCCCACAGGACGAGTCCGATCAGGCAAAGCGCAACGGCAATCCATGCGGTTCGATCCATAATTGGGGCCGGAGCGGCTATTCACAAACGCGATGCCCGCTCGAGTGAAATTCAGCGTCGCGCTTCCGCGGCGGAACCGGGTCGCGGCCGCAACCGCCCCAGGGTTGGCAACGCGCCAGTCGCTTCAATCCCAACCAGCTTCCGCGAGACAAACCATGCGCTTCCGCCGCTTCCAAAAAATATGCCGAACAGGTCGGTTCGAATCGACAACCGGAGCCGGGCCCGCCTATCAAGGAGAGGAGCGGCGAGAGCGTGCATTGATAAAGACGAATGAAAACACGGAGCAAGCGGAGCATCAGGGCGCTAGAATAGAAGCGCGCTTTGCCAGACGCAACCATTCATCTTCCAACGCGCGATAACTGGCGCGCGCGGCACCGGTCCGGGCGATGAGGACAATCCAAAAATCTTCTCGCAGATCATGCTGATGCTTGCGTACGACCTCGCGCAAGCGACGCCGCACACGATTGCGCGCGACTGCGCCGCCGATTTTGCGCGACGTAACAAATCCAGCGCGAAACCGGCCGGCAGTTTCCACCGCGAGCACCCCGAGCATTAGCAACTTCCCCCTTTGGACACAGCCGTTTTGCTTCACGCGGTCGAATTCCGATTCGCGCGTTAACCGCCGGGCTTTTGGGAATGAAAGCGAACGGCGCGCTGGCATGTCGATTGTTGATCTACCGGTTGCTCCAACAACTCGCCAAAGAGCGGCGACGTCAGTACAGCAGAAGTCTTCCCGCGAAAGCATTCGGGGGAAGACTTCGTACGAGAATGGGACCCGATAAACTTACGGAGCTGGCGATGTTGTCGCCGCGGGCGACTCGAGCGCGCTAGCGGTCGCCTCTGGACTGGTCGTCGCCTCTGGTACCGCCGTGGCTGCAGGACTCGCAGCCGGCGTGACGGTTTCAGTTTTTTGCTCACAGGCCGCGAGCAACGCGGCGCTTGCCAGGATGCAGATATATTTGTTCATAGTAGTAATTGGAAAGGGCATATTGTGTTAAATCATCAATCGGAGCAAGAACGCTTTTTGGCCTTGGGATTTCGCCATTAAAAACAATCCGGCGATGGCCGCAGTCTAAAGCGGCGGTTCGTATTTTAAGCCATGCGCCTCCGCCACCGCCCGGCAGGTTAGTTTTCCGTCGCGCGTGTTGATTCCGCCAATCAGTGCCGGTTGTTTCTTGCATGCGCCTTCGAGGCCGAGATCGGCAAGCAGCTCAACATAGCGATAAGTGATGTTGGTGAGCGCCTGCGTGGCCGTGCGCGCATAAGCGGCCGGCATGTTCGCCACGCAGTAGTGCGTGACGCTTTCCTCGACATAAACTGGATCGAGATGCGTGGTTGGCCGCGACGTTTCCGCGCAGCCGCCTTGATCAATGGAAATATCGACGAGCACGCTGCCGGGTTTCATCTTTTTCAACATCGCGCGCGTGATCAATTTCGGGGCCTTTGCTCCCGGTAGGAGCACGGCTCCGATTAGAAGGTCGGTAGCAGGCATCAGCTCGTGCAGGTTCGCTTCGCTTGAATAAAGCGTGCGTGTACTTCCCATCGTAAGGTCGAGAAATCGCATTCGCTCGACATCGACGTCGAGAATCGTCACGTCCGCGCCCAGACCGGTCGCCATGCGAGCGGCATTAATTCCAGAAGTTCCACCACCGAGTACCACTACCTGCCCCGGCAGAACGCCGGGCACGCCGCCAAGCAGCACGCCGCTGCCGCCATTGTGTTTTGCAAGAAAATACGCGCCCATCACCACCGACATCCGACCTGCGATCTCGCTCATCGGTTCGAGCAGCGGCAAACGGTTCTCGATCTGGATCGTTTCGTAGGCGACGCCGGTTACACGCGATTTCAGCAACGCTTCGGTGAGCGCTTTGCTGGCGGCAAGATGCAAATAGGTGAAAAGAATCTGGCCCTGGCGCAGAAATGGAAACTCAGCCGGGAGCGGCTCCTTTACTTTCACGATCAGCTCGGCGCGCCCAAAAACCTCCTTTGTTGCGTCGACTATCTTCGCGCCGGCCTTAATGTATTCCTCGTCCGAGTAACCCGAGCCGAGGCCGGCGTTTTTTTCCACGAGCACGGAATGTCCCCGGCGAGTGAGTTGATTCGCAGCCGAAGGCAGCAGTGCGACGCGCTGTTCCTGCTCTTTAATCTCCTTCGGGACGCCGATGACCATTTCTTAAGAAGTGATTAGTGAAAGGTGATTAGTGATAAGTAAAGACTGATGGGCGCGGCAAGCTCTTTACTAATCACTTATGACCGATCACTAATTTAGTGACGGATCATCCGGCGCCGCCGCCAGCATCCTATACCAAGGTCCGAGGCCGCGCATGATGTCGAACCAAAGTTTCGGCAAACGCTCGGGCTTGAGCACGGAGCGGCTGGGCTTTTGCAGCAGCCAGGCTTTCTGTTCCATCTCGGCCTCGAGCTGTCCCGCCTCCCAGCCCGCGTAGCCCACAAACGCGCAGATCGAGGTAGGACTCTGGCCGGCCCGTTCGCTCGCCTCCTCTAAGCCCACGTTGTGATTGAGCTTGAGCCCTTCGCCCTTGTGCCATTCGAATGCCGCAAACATCAGTTGATCTTTCCCGACGGGTCCGCCGAGAAAAACCGGTACGCCGGCAAGACCTTCAGGTGGCGCCTCGCCCACCAGATCGGCGACGAGTTTGTCGAGCGGGCGATTAATGATTACACCCAGCGCGCCGTCGTTTGGATCGTGCGCTGAAATGAAAAGCACCGTGCGCCGAAAATTCGGATCGAGCATGTTAGGATGAGCGACGAGCAACGAACCGGTGAGACTCCGCGGCGTTTCGCCGCCCAGATTACGCATGCAAAACTAGAATGCTCGAAGCGAGTTTACGCAAGCTTTAGGTTGCGATTCATTCCTTCCTGTCGCTTAGCGGCGAGCGCAAAAAATCGGCAACTTCCTTGCAAACTCTGCTCCGCGTCGCATAAGTCATGCAAAATTTTGTTGCGACGACACGTAAGCTCGATTACTAGCAACGCAGTTTTCCAAGAATGTTCTGGGGGGAACAGCCGCCCTTCACGCCCATCGGGCGTGG
>JBAQJG010000675.1:0-1500 GCA_049300145.1 Chthoniobacterales bacterium
CCTGGTACGTTGAGTTCGCAAGCAGATCTATCAGACGCCTCAAATCCCCCAACGCCGTATTATCCAACTGCGTACTACCAGGACGTAAGTGAAAGATGATATTCAGTTTCTCGGCGCCGCTGACATCTTCCGCATATTGAGGTGGTGCATCCCGCGGTACTTCAGAATTCTCCTTTTCAATTTTTTGTGCAGAGAACTGAAGTTTTCCCATTGTGGTCGGACCGACTTTTTTCGCCGCCTGGACAAGCTCGGTGGCGAAATTCTCGACGTTCTTGTCGACGACGAAAGACGTTACCGCCTCGTTCAACGCCTGCTGGAAAGCCGCTGGGGCAGCGCCGCCATGCACACAACTCGCAACCAGCCTGTCTTTGGCGAACTCGTCCATTGACCATCGGTGGTAACCGTCAAATTTTGACTTATCGACATCGGTTCGAGCCGGTATCGAGCCTTTTAGAGGATTGAATGCTTCTTGAGCTTCCTTACTGCCGATGCTCTTCAGCCATGCAATAGCTGCCTCTTTGTGCGGAGCACCTTTCGCAAGCGCGAAGCCATCTGCAACGATGACGAAAGAGCCATCGGTACCGGGGTGGTTCACCCACCCAAAGTCTTCTTTCTCTTTCATGTTCGCTTTGATGAATTCGCCATCCGCCCAGTCTCCCATCGAGTTGAATGCCACTTTTCCCTCCATCAACTCCTTCACGGCCTGATCCCAGGTTAGTGCGGCATGATCCGGGTTCAGATAATCCTGCATTTTCGCAAAATACTGCATCGACTGCTTCACCTTGGGATCGTCCCAATTCATCTTGCCGCTGAACAGATCCGTCCAACCCTGTGGTCCGACGACTCCCAGAAGCGTGTTCTCAAAGAGCTGGGAGGAAGCCCAAATCCCTGAATCGCCAACGCCAAGGGCGGGAATCCCGGCGGCTTTCAACTTGTCGCAAATCACAAAGAACTGGTCGAAGGTCATAGAATCACCAACCTTGATTCCATTCTTCTCCAGCAGTTTCTTGTTGTACCAAAGGACGTTCCCATGGTGAACGCCAGTCAGCACAGCGTAAGCCTTGCCGTCTTTAGACACCATGTTGACGAGAGCCTTCGGAAAGGCTTTCTCCCATTCCTCACTTTGGTAAAGGTCGGTAATCGGCTCACAGTAACCCGGTTCCACATAGTCACCAAGCAACTCCCAGCCGGGATGGCTTTGCCAGGTGTCGGGCGGATTATTGACGGCCAAGCGCGTTTGCAAAACAGGTCGAGCGCCGGAGCCGCTGCCGCCCGCGACGGTCGCGTTAATGATGCCAACCCCGGGGTACCGTTTCTTGTAATTGTTGAATAACGCGTCAAGCGCGGCAGCCTCGCCGCCAGAGGTCCACCAGGAGAAGACCTCCAGTTTTGGAAGTGCAAACTCAACGAACTTGCGAGTCCATTTGTTTTGCGGATCAGCGGGCATGTAGAGGAACAGACGGCGCGAGAACAGATAATCTCCAGTCGCAACAGTAAACG
>JBAQJG010000676.1:0-3080 GCA_049300145.1 Chthoniobacterales bacterium
ATATTCGATCGTGCTCTCCGGGCCGAGGCCGCCGATCATCCCGAGAATTTTCATTTGCACTATTCAATTTAGCGGAATTCACGGCGAAGTAACGCCTCATCGGTGTGTGTCCTAACGGGATGTAAACACGCCGCCGTTAACGCAAGCCAGAATAATCGTTACCGACGTGGCGGTTGACTTCTTCGGAGTCTTCGACTGAAAGCACGCCAAGTCGTTGGCGATAACGCCGGCCCCACGCGTGCATGGCATCCTTGGTCGGTTGAAAAAACTTCTGCGCGAAAAGCGTGGGCACAAACGCGCTCAGAGTTACGACTGTGACCAGAATTGTGTATTGGCGTTGATCGATAATCTTGTTTTGGAAGCCGAAAAGGGCAGAGATCGTGCCGAAAGTGAGGCCGGTCGCCATGAGTAACGTGGTGTAAGTGGCTTCGCGGCGATGCATGTAGTGCAGGCGTGCCAATGGCCAGACGCCGACAACCTTCGTCAGCATCTTCAAGAGAAGAAGGCTCCCGACTATAGTAAGAGCCGGCCAAAGCGCAGCGAGTGAAACGTAGAGCCCGGCTTTGATAAAATAAAAGGGAGTGAACATCGCGAAGGCGATACTGCGCATGCGATGAACGAGTGTTTTATCACGGAGAAAAACGCCGGCCACAACCAGGCCGACCAAGTAAGCGGGCAAGACCGCTTCGCTCTTTGCGGTGGTGGCGAGACCACCGAGAAAAAACAAAACGAAAAAGATGAATTTTACTTCCGGTTCGCTCACGCGTGTCGCACCCAGCTTGTCGATGATCCCCTTTGTCCACACCGGCATGAACCAAAGGACGACGCACATGGTTACGACAAAAACGAGCAGCCAGAGATTGTAATTTGCGAAGAGCCCGCCGAGCGCGAGCACGGTTCCAAAATCCGTAATGAAACACGCCGCCAGAATCATTTTTCCCATGGCGGTGTCGCTGAATCCACCTTCAATCATAACCGCGTAAACCACGGCAACTGACGTGGTGGAAAGCGCAATGCCGGCGATTTGCGCCTGGCGCAGCGGCCAGCCGAGAACAAATTGGGCGAAGAGCCAGATCACGGCGAACGGGACGGCGAAAGATAGAACTCCAATAAGGAGGCTCGCGCGCAGATTTGTTTTCAGCGAGCGCGGATCGACTTCCGCTCCGGCCAGAAATGTCAGCACGCCGCTCCCGAGCAAAGCGAGAAAGTTGATCCACTCATTGCTGGCGGTGAGGTGGAGGAAATTGCCTGCAACTACGCCGACGAAAATTTCGATGAGCGCAACCGAGATGCCTACTCTGATCGAGATCAAACTCGCGACCAGCGCGAGCGCCATCCAAATCGCCGCAACGAACCAAACATTTTGAAAAATGATGCTCGAAGCATCGAAACCGACCCAAATATGATTGAGCACAATAAAACTCCTGCTTGCGCACCGTTGCGCCAACAGGAGTCATCAGCTCTGAAACCGATCAGTGCGGTTCTCCGTTTCTCGGAAGGCAAACTCCATTGCCTGAGATGGAAGTAAATCGAAGTTCTTTCCAAAACAAGCGGATTGTAAGGGTCGATTCGGCTTTGTCTTGCTCAACTCGACCCGATAAGATTGACATCGTGAAAGCCAAAATCTTTTTCGTAACGGTAATGTTCATTCCCTGGACTTCAGCGCATGCGCAATCGCGAGATGCCAACCCGAGCCCGGTCACCAACAAAGCATTGATTAGCAACACGGGCGGTGCCGAAGTGATGGCCGCGGCGGCGCTGCACACTATTGCGAAGGATTACTACAACTGGCGCAACGAAAACTATCCCGTTTCCAGCAGCGACCGCGGGTTGCACACCTGGGACAACAAGCTGACCGATTATTCGCCGGGAAAAATCGCGGCGCGCGCGCAGCACGTGCATGGACTGCTCGAAAAAGTGCGCGCGATAAAGATCGATAATTGGCCGAAGGACGAACGAATCGACGCGATTCTTTTCCGCGCACAGATCGAGCGGGTCGATTTCGAAGATCGCGTGCTCAAATTCGAGCGCACGAATCCGCAGGTTTACATCGGCGAATGCACGAACGCGATTTTCTCATTGCTGAAAAAGGAATATGACACGCCGCGTAATCGCGCGCTTGCGGCCACGGCGCGGTTGAAAGAGATGCCAGCGTTGCTCAAGGAGGGCCTGAGCAATTTGCAAAGCCCTATAAAACTTTACGCGCAGCTCGCGATGCAATCCGCGCGCTCGATTGATCCGCTCTTGAACGAAAGTTTGATGGCGCTGGATGTCGATCTTGCGCCTAACGAGCACAACGAACTGGTGAAAGCGCGCGATGAGGCGCTCGCCGCGCTCCACCGTTACGCTGACGAACTGGAGAAACGTTTGCCGAAGATGAAAGACTTCGCGCCAATGGGCGAAGCCAACTACAATTACTATCTCAAACACGTCCTGCTTTTGCCCGTCGATGCGCGTGAAATCGAAACGATCGGTCGCGCGGAGCTGGCGCGTTACCGCGCCCTCGAAGCTCTCCTTCCCGATCCGAAGCTGGCCGATCCCGATCCATCGCGGAGCAAGAACATTCCGCCGGACCAGGCGTCGTTCTTGAAAGCGTACGAAAGCCGCGAGCAGGAGATGATCAATTTCCTGAAAGAGAAAAATCTCATCACCTTGCCCGATTACCTGGGCGCATTTCAGATTCGCCAGTTGCCAGAAGCATTCAAGCCGACGAGTCCGGGCGGTTTCATGAATCCGCCCGGTGTTTACGACAAAGACCCGACCGGCTTCTATTTCATTCCGACTTACAATCCGCAATCGAAGAACTTTTACATTCGCGCTGCGATCGAAGATCCGCGGCCGATCCTCGGGCACGAAGGAATCCCCGGACACTTCCTGCAACTTTCCATCGCCAACCACTTGAGTGATGAGATTCGTCGCCAGCATGAGGACAGCGTGTTCGTAGAAGGCTGGGCGCTTTACGGCGAAGAGATGTTGATGCGCACGGGGCTTTATCCAAACAATTCGCCGGCGCAGGGACAAATCTTGCGCTTGTCGCGTTATCGCTCTGCGCGAATCGGCGTCGACGTAAACCTGCACAC
>JBAQJG010000677.1:0-4630 GCA_049300145.1 Chthoniobacterales bacterium
GTCTTGTCGATGCAACTGGGCTTTGCCGTTTGGCCACTGCTTCGGTTCACGGATGAAAAGGCGAAGATGGGCGAATTCGTCAACCGGCTCTGGCTAAAAATTCTTGGCTGGACGACTGCGGCGATCATTATCGTGCTAAATGTGAAATTGCTTTTCGACACGTTTATGCCGGACGCCGCGCTCAAAGAGTTCTACCAGTTTTTCCATCTGCCCCCGCCCACGTAATAATCCGCGCCACCATGTATCGACATATTTTGATTCCCCTAGAGAACGGCGACGCCGATGAGACGGTTCTCAGTCACATCAAGCCGCTCGCTCGCATGAGCGGCGCGAAGTTGCTCCTTGTGCACGTGGCCAATGGCTGGGTCGCGCGAAACTTCGATCAACTTGAACTTGCTGAAAGCGAAGAGATGAAGCAAGACCGCGCCTATCTGGAGAAACGACAGCAGGAACTGAACGGGGAAGGTTTTTCTTGCGATGCTATGCTCGCGCTCGGCGAACCGGCCCATGAAATCATTAAACTCGCAGAGACGCGTGATATCGATCTAATCGCCATGTCCACGCACGGACACCGTCTAATCGGCGATATCCTATATGGCGCGACAGTGGACAAAGTTCGCCATGCAGTAAAGGCACCGCTGCTTTTGGTGCGGGCGGGAAAGTAAATCTGCGTGCGATTCCCTCGCGGTCGACGGAGTCATGACGCCCGCAATTCTGGACTTGTGTTCTTTCCGCTGAGAGAGCCCATATTATGATGTCCGCGACAACAACCGAAAGCTCGCAAAGACGCCTGCGGGGTGCACCCGTGCTTCAGGCCATCCGCCTGGAAATTGTAACGGTTGTCTGGATGGTCGTCGAGGCGCTTGGCGCGGTGGTCGCTGCGTGGTTTTCTCGCAGCCTGTTGCTGCTGGCTTTTGGGATCGACAGCGGAATTGAATTGATCTCCGCGGTCGTGCTCCTTTGGCGGCTCAGGCAAGAGGCGTTCGCTCAGTTAAACCAATCTGAAGGAGAAAAAGTGGAGCGACGTGCCGCACGTCTCGCTGGTTGGCTGCTCTATATGCTAGCTATCTACGTGACTTTACAGGCCGCGTATTCCTTGTGGGGGCGAAACTCCGCAGACACCTCTTTTCTCGGCATGGGCATTGCAGTCGTCGCCGCACTTGGAATGCCGATTCTCGCGAAGGCCAAACTGCGCGTCGCCGATCAAATTCAAAGCCGCGCGCTACGAGCCGACGCAATGGAAACCCTTACGTGCGGATATCTGGCTTGGGTGTTGCTCGCTGGGCTGTTGGCTAACGCGCTTGTCCATTGGTGGTGGATCGATTCCGTTGCTTCCCTGGCAATCGTCCCGCTGTTGTTGCGAGAGGCTAAGGAAGCCTTGAGTGGAAGCTGCCGTAGCGAGTGATTCTCCGCCGTCGGCGAATATCGAAATGAAGAGATTGGAAAAAGTGCGTGCTCAGAATCGCGTCGTCTCAAGTTTCTCGATGAAGTCCCCGCGACCGATTACCAACACAGTGGGTTCGAGCCCTGTAGGCTCCGAGGTTTTCGTAATACAAAAAGTCGCTGTTCGGCCTTCTTCTCAGCGTTATCGCGCTCGCTGATTGGAGCAGAAAATAGGTTCGTTTATCCATTGCGTTCTTGATAAGACTGTCACGTGCCGGGCGATATTCGTCAGACGTGAAGTTCGACATCGGTCACCGATCCGCAAGAAATGAAAAACGATTATCTCATTTCGAAACCGGAAATGAATTGAGACGATAACCGGGCCCGATGTTCCAACACGTCACCGTTCTTGTCTCGTTTATCTTCGCCATCGCGCTGACGCATGTCTTCTCGAGCGCATCTCAACTAATCCTAGCTCGCGATCGCGTGCGTTTCTCCTGGTTGCTGGCGGCATCGATGCTTAACGCTGCGCTCGGCGTCATCATAAACTGGTTAGGCCTTTGGGAACTTCAGAACCTGAAACATTGGTCGCTCGGTGAAGTACTGCTTCAGCTCGGCTGGGTTATTCCGAATTACTTTAGCTGTTCGCTCGTCGCCATGTCAGTTAATGAAGGCGGCGTGTTGGACATGCCGGAGTATTTTGAGCGACAGCGTCGCATTATTTTTTCCGCCACGTTCGCGCTGTGGGTCACGGGATCGCTCACGACTTATGTAGACCGCAATATCTTCGAAGGATGGAAGCCGAACGACTGGATCGGTGCAGAACTCGCCGCGTTGCCGCTCGGCATTTGTGCAGTGCTGGCTGGCTGGGGAAAACCTCGTTGGCTCCAGTGGGTCGGTGTCGGCGGCCTGTTCGCCCAGAATGTGTGGTACTTTGTTTTCTACACTCTCGGCTCCTAACCGCACCCAATGAAGATCAACAATTTCTTCGCCGAACTGAAGCGGCGCAATGTTTACAGAGTCGCGGTCGCGTATGCCGTTGTGTCGTGGCTGCTGATTCAAATTGCGACGCAAGTTTTTCCATTTTTCGAAATTCCGAACTGGGCGGTTCGATTAGTCGTCTTGCTTCTGGTCCTTGGGTTTCCGGTCGCATTGATTTTTTCCTGGGCTTTCGAAATCACGCCCGAAGGGATCAAACTGGAATCGGAAATCGATCCAACGAAATCGATCACGCGCACGACTGGCCGCAAAATTGTCGCGTTCACTGCCGTAGTCGCGGCGATCGCCGCCGGCATGTTAGTATTTCAATTGGTTCGCACAAAATCGACAACGTCGGGGTCGGCGACTATCGTGGCAATACCTGAGAAGTCGATCGCTGTTCTCCCCTTCGACAGTCTCAGTGAGGACAAATCGAATGCGTTCTTTGCGGAAGGTGTGCAGGATGAAATTCTGACCCGGCTGGCCAAAGTCGCCGACCTCAAAGTAATCGCGCGCACCTCCACGCAAAAAATTCCAGACCGCGCCGGAAAATCTGCCGGACATAGCGAAACAGCTCGGCGTCTTGAACATACTGGAAGGGAGCGTGCAAAAAGCGGGCGATCAGGTCCGCGTCAACGTGCAGTTGATCAATGCTCTAACTAACGCACATCTGTGGGCCGAAACCTACGATCGCAAACTGATCGACATCTTCGCCGTTGAAAGCGAGATCGCGAAGGTTATTGCCGATACGTTGCAAGCCAAGCTGACCGGTTCCGAACAGCGTGCAATTGGCGCGCGACCAACCGAGAACACCGAAGCATACCAGCTTTATTTGAAGGGAAGATTCTTTTGGAACAAGCGCACCGCCAGCGACCTGAAGAAGTCGCTCGATTACTTTCAGCAGGCCGCCAGCATAGATGCGAACTACGCGCTCGCCTACGCCGGAATCGCCGATGCTTACGTGTTACTGCCCGGCTACACCGCAGGCTCTCCACAAGAATATTATCCAAAAGCCGTGGCGTCGGCAAAGAAGGCCCTTGAGATCGATGACACTCTTGCCGAAGCGCACACAACGTTGGCGATGGCGGTTTGGTACTACGGCTTCGATTTTTCAAAATCGCTCCGCGAATTTCAGCGCGCGATTGAGCTGAATCCAAACTACGCGACTGGGCACCAGCAATATGGCAACAACACTCTGTCAGCATTGGGCCGATTCAACGACGCAATCGCAGAGGGAAAACGCGCGGTCGAGCTGGATCCTCTCTCGCTCGTCATCAACGCGGATCTCGGCATGAATTACTATTATGCGCGCCGCTATGATGACGCGATCATTCAACTGCGCAAAACACTCCAAATGGATCCCGGTTATTACTTCGGTCACCTTGATCTTGGTCAGGCGTTGATGGCGAAAGGCGATCATGATGGGGCGATCGCGGAATACGAGAAGGCGAGAGTATTAAACGATGATCCTTCCGTGCTCGGGTATCTCGCCCACGTCTATGGTTTATCCGGTAAGAAGACCGAGGCTGAAAGAATTCTGAACCAACTAAAGGAGCTTTCCAAACAGCGATACGTCTCGGCCTTCAGCTTTGGCTTGGCGTATATCGGACTGGGCGACGAAGACGAGGCGCTTCGCTGGCTGGAACAAAGTTATCAGGACCGCGCCGGAGCTGACATCGGGTGGATTAGAGTTGATTCGCTTCTCGATCCGCTGCGCGGCGATCCGCGGTTCGAAGCACTCGCGGAAAAGATTGTTCCGGCCGCGCAGATTCGAGCGGTCTCAAAATGAAGCCGATAACTTCTTCGCCGAGCTGAAATGTCGCAAAGACTTAATGGGACAGTCAGTGTCAAAAAGGTATCAAATGAAGGGTCCGTAACCTGCAAAAAACGGTAAATCGTGTCCGGTTTTGCCCCGCATTTGAACTGAATGTCAAAAGGGTTCGGACCCCATCCCCTCAGGGCTCGACCCAGGAGAAATCACACTTCTTGATTTTCCGTTTCGGCTGCATTTTAACAGCAAATGACAAAAAGGTACCGGATCGTGTAGGCTCCGAGGAATTTCTGTAATACGCAAAGTATTCCTGGACGCCGTGCTTGTTAGGCCAAAGCGGCATGATCGAAAGAAATCAATCAACTTTGTACACGCGGCCGGTTTGCGCCCCCAAGATAGCGCGTTTGTAGGCTTGTCCAACTTTCCATCCTTCGACCGGAATCATGCCGATGAAGAACTGGGCAAATTGAGATTCGGATTCTTTTAGCATCGTGGGAC
>JBAQJG010000678.1:0-3329 GCA_049300145.1 Chthoniobacterales bacterium
GTCAACCAAACTTTCTGGCCGTTCTAGCCCCGGCCACGCCCCTCTTTCCAAATTCGATCCAAGACGGACTATCATCCTCGGTTTTCGCAAGCCGTTACCGAACTCTTAATATCTACATGTCGGAGAATCTTTTTCTCTTGATGCAGCTAAAAATGGAAATTCTTCAAAGAGTTACTGATCCGCGGATTACTTCGACGGCATATCCGCCGACACGAACATTTGTCACTTGGTTGCCGTCCCGTGTTGCTCGCACGTAGATTTCACTTGGTCGTTTGACCTCGACACCTTGCCGAATGATGACTTGCTCATCAGTTTTCGCGACCCCATGCCGCACCATCCAACTGGCGGCACAGCCCGCAGCCGATCCGGTAGCCGGATCCTCTCCGCCGTAAAAAAACATGCGAGCTCGGACCTCGAGCCGGTCTTCATGACGTTCCGGGCAAAGAAAGTAAAAGAAGCGCGCTTCGGTGCGCTCGAGGAATTCGGCCGATTGCGCAAAACTAGGCTTTAGATTGGTCAACGTCTGCCGACGGCGAAACGGGACAATCGCAAACGGTAATCCTGTGGAGACGACTTGGATCGGCCACTCTGAAGCAATCTCGTCAACTCCGACCCCGATGACAGCAGCAACCTCCTCTCGCGAAAGAATAGTTCCAAACTCAGGATCGCGCTGACGCATCTCGCCGAATACCTGTCCATCAACGCGTTCACGGCCAGCGTTCTCCGCGCCAGCGATGAAATGCACAGGAATTTTTCCCACTTTCAAATCAAGTGTGATCTCGTCGGATTTCTGCGGACCACCGGTATGCCGGACCGCGTACAAATAAAGCGCCGTGCCGAGCGTCGGATGCCCGGCAAACGGCAATTCTTCGGAGACCGTGAATATGCGGACCTTTTTCCCTTCCCGAGCCTCCGTGGCAGCGTCACGCGATAGAATGAAAGTGGTCTCGGAAAGGTTCATCTCCCGCGCCAAGGCTTGCAGTTCGTTGTCGCTTAGTCCGCGCGCGTCCGAGAAAACGGCGAGCGGATTTCCCGCCAGGGGCGTCTGCGCGAATACATCAAGCTGAACAAATTCGTAAGTGCGGCGGGACATCGAAAAAGTTTTTAAAGGTAGAGGCTTGGTTTTCAAACAACAATCAATGGAAGAATCGGCCAGTAGCACGAATTCATACGCTCAGGACCTTAGCGTTTCTGCCGGCGAAATGCTGCTGGCATGTCAGCCATCCAACAGCGAGTGAACACCTGAAAATTCTGTCGCCAAAGTACGCATCGGATGCCACGTCGTCGCCACCGCGCTCCCTCTCAGATGAATGGCAACAGGCCTTTTTTTATCAGGTCGAGATCTGTTAACCGGTGTTGTCTTAAACCCGGCTTTTTTTGAAGGGAACAGCCCCGGGTTCGTTTCGAGCCAATCAGCTGGCACGCACCATACTGAGGCGCGCTCGAAAAGAATCCATCCGCGACGAAAGATTCGCTAATCGGAAACTGAACCGGCTCGACTTAAGCCAGGAATTTCGCGAGCGACTCCCAGTAGTGTGCTTTCCATCCCGCCGCGAGAGTTTCCGCGTCGCCCTTGGGAAAGCCGGTATGGTCAAAGACGATTTTGGTTCCAGTGCCTTGCTCCACGAGCTCGAATCTCGCAATCGAGTAAATACCCGGAGCCCAGTAAGCCACTCGCCAGGCCTGGACGATGCGCGTGTTCGGCACAAGTTCGACGTGTCGTCCCAGGATAATGCCGCCGAAAAGCGTGAACGCGCCTCCCACTTCGCGGCTGATTTCCGTCGGCGACTTCTCGAGTGAAATGCTGGGATCCTTGGCTGCGCTGATCTTCGTGACCTCGTTGAACTGTTTGGTATCAGTGAGCGCTTCGTACACACGATTCCTGCTCGCTTTGAAAACGTTCTCTTGATGAATGGATTCCGCCGTGCGGGAAATCTCTTCCCCGGTTGCCGCCCGAACCTTAGTTAAGCCTAGGGCGAGACCGCCAAGCGTGGTGGCCGCACTGGCGATCACTTGCCGTCGCGTCGGCGAATTTGCCGGGGCGATCTGATTCCTTCTTTCGCTCATGTGTCCTCCTGGGTTCTTGCGTTCAACTTTCCCAGCATAAGAGCCGCGCGTTAAAATATGTTCAAGATAATGTTTTGCTGGAAAACAGAGATTGTTTCGTCATTTGTTAAGGCAGCGCGGTGCCTACGTCGGATTTGACGATTGCGACATCCGTGGAACTGATCGTGCCGTTAGCATTCACGTCTTCGCGGAAATTCGAACCAGAAACCGGTACGCCCACTTGCGACTTGGTCAGACTGACATCGGAGGCATTGACGAGGGCATTGCCGTTTACATCACCAACCAGCACGCCCATGGAAACAGGAACATTACCCATGTGTGTGCCATCGTTCACGTTAGTGAGCGTAACGGTGATTCTCTGGACGTTGGTCACGCCAGTGAGATTGACCGTGACCTGTGACCCGCTGACACTGAAGCTGCTGACGCTGCCGGTCCCAGAAGTCACTAAGGCATTTTCAACCGTCACGGAGGTCGCGAAGTTAATGATCATCTGATAATCGTTTGTGGCCCCGCCGCTGCGGCATTCGACTCCTACGTTGCCAGTGAGTGGCAGCGGGACATCAAAGGTCCCAGCTCCGCCGTGGGTCTTTCGCGAGAACGCGCTCGTCAACAAAGGCGCTTCGCTGAGAAACGCATTCCGCACTGATTCCGTGGTGCTCTCCGAGCCGTTCAAGTAGCCGCTACCATAATAACCGCGAGCGCGGATGTAGAAGTTCTGTCCGGTCGGCAAGTTCAAACCTGTCAGGGTCCAGTTGCTGCCGGTCGGGGTGCCGTTGCCAAGAGGAGTGTAGTTTACATTGTCGGTTGAATACTCAAAGGTAACGCGCGTGAATTGCGGACTGGAGCCGCCGCGCGTCCAGGTGATGGTGGTTTGCGTCACAGCCAGGTTTTGCAGCGCCGCGGTGTCGTTACTCAAACGAGCGAAAAGGCTGCGCGTCTGTCCGCCTATGCTGGTGAAAGTGCCGCCCGCTAAAATCTTGCCGTCCGCCTGCACCGCGATCGACCAGACTTCATTGTTCGCGTTCGGGTCGAACGAATCTGCCAAGCCGGTCGTGGCATCAAGCCGGGCGATGAAATTGCGCGGCTGTCCGCCGATGATGCCGAACAAGCCGCCCGCTAAAATCTTCCCGTCCGCCTGCACCGCGATTGAATTGACACGCTGGTTCGCGTTCGGGTCGAACGAATCTGCCAAGCTGGTCGTGGCATCAAGCCGGGCGATGAAATTGCGCGGCTGTCCGCCGATGATTGTGAAACCGCCGCCC
>JBAQJG010000679.1:0-1655 GCA_049300145.1 Chthoniobacterales bacterium
GGCACATATCGATCGATGGACGGCTGAGCGGTATCCAGGTCCACACCAGCGATGGAAAAGTCGACGTGACGCTGGCGGACGGTTCGCAACTGACGACGTCATCCCGAATCGAGGCTTCGGATGGCCAGGTAACGATACGGCTGCCCAAGACTCTGTCGGCTGACCTCGAAATCCATACCAGCGACGGCAAAATCGATTGCCAGCTGCCGCTCATGATGAGCGGTTATAACTCGGGTGGGGGCCACAACATTCGTGGGAAGCTCAACGCCGGAGGAACGCCTCTCATGGTCCATACCAGCGACGGCAATGTGACCATCACGGCACTGTAAGCCGTTTAGAACTGCGCATCCGAAGGCGTACACAGATTCGCCTGGCGAAAGTTCTGTCTGGTGGATGCGTGGCACGAAATTATCCCATCGTCTTATAAAACTGATTCCGCATTATGGGATTTGACGGCCGCCGTGTGTCACTCATCACAGCGACACCCTGACCCAGAGACGAGACTCTCCATAGCGGTTCTTCTCCTCTAGCCGCGCCATGGAGCAAAGCGAATGAGTGAACAAAAAATGGTCATTATGGATGGGAATGAGGCTGCGGCCTCAGTTGCCTATCGTCTCTCCGAAGTGGTTGCCATCTATCCCATCACCCCCTCGTCGCCGATGGCCGAGTGGGCCGACCAGTGGCGATCGGAAGGCAAGAAGAACATCTGGGGCGCGCTGCCCATCGTGGAAGAACTACAGAGCGAAGGCGGCGCCGCAGGCGCGCTGCACGGCGCCTTGCAGGCGGGTGCGTTCGGCACCACGTTTACGGCTTCCCAGGGCCTGCTGTTGATGATTCCCAACATGTTCAAAATCGCCGGTGAATTGACCCCGGCCACCATGCACGTGACCGCCCGCACCCTGGCGACGCACGCGCTGTCTATTTTCGGAGATCACTCGGACGTGATGGCATGCCGCTCGACGGGATGGGCGATGCTGGCGTCGAACTCGGTGCAGGAAGCGCACGACCTGGCGCTGGTGGCGCAGGCCGCTACTCTCGAAGCGCGTCTTCCCTTCATGCATTTCTTCGACGGCTTTCGCACTTCGCACGAAGTGGGCAAGATCTACCCCATCAGCGACGAAACCATTCGCGCCATGGTGGACGACAAGTGGATCATCCAGTACCGTCAGAACGCGCTCAGCCCGGATCGGCCCATTCTTCGCGGAAGCGCGCAGAATCCCGATGTGTTCTTCCAGGCCCGCGAGGCCTGTAGTCCTTTCTACAAGGCCGTGCCGGGTATCGTGCAGTCGGTGATGGATCGCTTCGCAGCCCAGACCGGACGTGCGTATCACCTGTTCGACTATTACGGCGCGCCGGATGCGGAGCGCGTGATCATCATGATGGGTTCGGGCGCCGAAGCTGCCGAAGAGGCTGTCGACGCTCTCAACCGGCAGGGCGAAAAACTGGGTTTGATCAAGGTTCGACTCTATCGGCCCTTCGATGCATCGGCGTTCCTCGCCGCGCTGCCCGCGACCGTCAAATCGATCGCCATTCTCGATCGCTGCAAGGAGCCGGGCGCTTCCGGCGAGCCTCTTTACCAGGACATCGTCACCGTTCTGGCGGAGAATTCCGCACACCTGGCCTTCACGATGCCTACCGTGATCGGAGGCCGTTAT
>JBAQJG010000680.1:0-1773 GCA_049300145.1 Chthoniobacterales bacterium
TCCGATCCCTCCAACAGGCATAGCGTCCCGCTCGGTTAGACCGTCACAATCCGGCGGGGCGCGTCATCGATTGCTGCCGCGCGGTATATTGCCCGAACTCACTGTTGCGCTCGCCGCCTCGACGGCCGAGATCGCGAACGAACGTGTAGAAGGCGGGCGTGAAAAGCAGGCCGAAGCCAGTGACGCCCAGCATCCCAAACAACACCGCTGTGCCGAGCGATTGACGCATTTCGGCACCGGCGCCGGTTGCGACGGCAAGCGGAGCTACACCCAAGATGAACGAGAATGAGGTCATCAGAATCGGGCGAAGCCGCGTGCGTGCGGCGTGCACCGCGGCCTCACCGGGG
Organism: Chthoniobacterales bacterium; assembly: GCA_049300145.1. GTDB lineage: Bacteria > Verrucomicrobiota > Verrucomicrobiia > Chthoniobacterales > UBA10450 > AV133. Next base: position 348 of record JBAQJG010000680.1, read on the forward strand.
GTTGCGCCGTCTTCCTGCTTCTGACGTGCGAATTCGACAATCAGGATCGCGTTCTTGGCGGCCAAACCCACAAGAACCACAAAGCCGATCTGCGCCAGGATGTCGATGGGCATGCCGCGCGCGGCCAAACCAGTGACAGACGCCAGAAGGCACATCGGCACGATCAAAACGATCGCCAGTGGGAGCTTCCAGCTCTCGTACTGCGCGACCAGAACCAGAAACACGAAGAGAGCGGCGGCGCCGAAGACGAGAATGGTAGGGGTGCCGCGTTGCTGCTGTTGAAAGGCGAGTTCGGTCCATTCGAAGGCAATACCCCTGGGAAGAACCTGATGAGCAAGCTCCTCCATGCGCTGCAATGCCGTGCCGGTGGCGACACCCGGTGCGGCGACCCCCTGCACCTCGGCAGCGGGAAAAAGATTGTAGCGCGGCACGCGATAGGCAACCGTAGTGTCCCTCGGCTCTGCCACCGTCCCGATTGGCACCATCTCGCCGTACGCGTTGCGTACCTTCAGCCGGGTCATGTCCTCGGGAGTACGCCTGAACTTCCCGTCAGCCTGGACGAAAACCTCGTAAGTTCTGCCGAGATAGTTGAAGTCGTTCACATATTGTGAACCGAGATATACCTGCAGCGTGGAAAACACGTCAGTCGGTGTGAGGCCGACCTTTTCGGCCTTCACGCGATCGATATCCGCGTAGACCGAAGGGGACCCCGCGTTGAACAGCGTGAACACACCGGCGAAGTCCGGATCCTTATTGGCCGCGTCGACCAGCGCATTTGCGGCGCGCACGAGCGCCTGCGAGCCGAGATTTGCACGGTCCTCCAGCATCATCTTGAACCCGCCCGCAGTTCCGAGGCCCTGCACCGGCGGGGGTGGGATCGTCAGGACATAGGCGTCCTTGATCACCGACAGGCGCTGTCGCAGGTCGGCCAAGACAGTGTTCGCCGTCACACCCGGAAGCTCGTGATTGTACAGTGACGGCAGGCCGGAGAAGATCGTTGCGGCATTCGAAGCCACCGTGAAGGTCGTGGCATCGAGGCCGGCGAAGGGCGCCACATGCTCGACGCCCTTCGTCCCCAGAATGATGTCGATACCGCGCCGGACGACCCTTTCAGTCCGGTACAAGGAGGCGCCGGGCGGCAGCTGAACGACGTTGATCAAGTAGCCCTGGTCCTGCTCGGGGATGAAGCCGGTCGGCGTCTTTGAGAACTCGACGCCGGCAACGGCGATCAGCCCCGCATAGGCCACGAGCACGATCGTGGCTGCGCGCACGAGTCGACGCGTCAAGTTCCCGTAGCCGAAAGAGAGCCGGTCGAAGCCCCGGTTGAAGCGATCGAAAGCCCCGTGCAGTAGACGTCGTGCCAAGCCGGCGCGTGACAGATCATGCTCGTAATGCGCCTTGAACAGCACGGCGCAGAGGGCTGGGC
>JBAQJG010000681.1:0-2824 GCA_049300145.1 Chthoniobacterales bacterium
ACTGTTCCCGCAAAAAAATAACGGCTGCGATCGTGATAATTACGACAGTCGATCCCTGGATCGGATAAAAATAGCTGAGATCGAAATGTTGGAGCAGGCCGATCGTCAGAAAAAACGAAATCGTCAGGCTGACAACGCCCGAGACGAAGAGCGTCAGGATGCGTCGGTTGGCGAAGCCAGAGGCATTGGAGCCTTCCATGGCATGCTTGAGCAAGACTTGTCCCACGACCGTGGCCGTGATTTCCACGACAAAGACGAAAATGGCGATGAGCGTCATAGCTTCTCCTCGATTTTCGCGACTGGTTTGGCCACCACAATCAGGCCGAGAATGACGATGCCGATGCCGCACCAGCGGCGCGGCGAAATGTGTTCGCCGAGATAGAACCAGCAGCTCAGCGGCACGAGCACGTGCACGACATTTGAAAGCGGAAAGGCGATCGAAAGCGGAATATGTTTGAGAACATAGATCCAGCTCAAAAAACTCAGGATGACAAAGAGAATGCCCAACCAAATCCACAACGAAGCAAGCGACATGACGCCGGTCCATTCCCAGCCTTTTACCCGCGCCGTCTCGGCCGCGCCGAGTTTCAGGCAAGTCTCTGATGCAGTCACGAACAGCGCTTCCAGAGCCAATTGCAGCCAGGGATTGGCGAACAGCCGAAACGCGCGATGCATCACGCACTATTATGGACGCGAAAATATTCTCGCAAAGCAGGATCGGATTTGCCCGGCGCAAAAAACGGCGCGACCCACTTCAACAACGAATTGATCATGGGCGATCGATGGCGCACGTAAAGATCGACACCGATCGGCCGAAGGCGCAGATGCAGCTTCGGTTCATAATTAAACGGCGCGCAGTGATACTTCTTGAGGCCATGTTGCAACGCCCAAACAATCAAATCGTGAAAGGTCAGGTGATATAGATTCAGATCGTGCGCGACGTCGTAATCGAACCCGATGTCGTTGTCGTAAATAGCGTCTTTCCAGATGGTGCAAAAACTAAAAGCGATCGCCTTGCCGCCGCGCCGCCACACGAAATAACGATGTCGATCTTGCATGCGTTTGCCCGCTTCGAGAAAATATTCGCGCGAGAAAATTTCGAACTCGACCGGCGCGCGGTGGGCGACTTGCAAATAGAGCGGGTAGACTTCGTCGATGACGTCGGTGCAATCGGTCAGGACTTCGAGAGTAATGGGCGGCGACGCGAGCTCGGTCTGGCGCAATTTGCGGCGCAATCCTTTCCGGGTCACGTGGCTTAATCGCGTCTCCATGTATTGATCGAACGAGCTGAAGTTAAGATTGAGCATGAGCGGCGGGAAACCGGCCAGCCGCGTGTAACCGGCGGCGATGAGCGGCTCTAATTCATCGCGCAGCGCCTCCGGAAAACCTTTGCCCGCGACGAGTGAAATGTTTTGCCGTTGCGCGCAGGCCGGGAGCGCTTCGGCCAGCAGTGCGCTGGCGCGCTTGGGATTTGCCGGCGCGATGACACCCGGTTCGTCGTCGCCGACCAAACATCCCGCCAGCAATATCTGCGCGCGTAAAAAGCCCGGCCAAAACTTGCGCATGAAATTTGCCGCGCGAGTGATTGTCGATCTTGCCGTCGCGGCCAGGTCTTGATCGACAATGATGAGCGGTTGCAAGGCGATCGGGTCTTGCTCTTCGTCGAACAAGAGTAGGTAGCGATAAATAAAACCGCTCGCCATCGTCTCCTCGATCAGCCGGTAATATTCGAAATCTTTGTGCGAATCGCCGAAGGCCGCGCGCCAGCTTTCTGGATCGACATCGGTGGCCCGCGCGTAAATCTCCGCGCGGCCGGCGGAAAGGGGAAACGAATCGAGCGATTGGCCGATTGTTTCTGCGATTTCACTCAGCGCCATGGCAGCCATATATCAGAGTTCAACGCTGCGTCCCACGTCAAAGTTGATCGGCGTTCGGAAAACGCCGCAGCACCGGATCGTGACGCGTCGGCTCAAGATATTTGACGGCACGACGGAAGATCAAGTTAAAGGCCGGAACCGTGTGCATGACGTAAAGATCGAGCGGCAGCAAATCGCAGCCGAAGTGCAGCTTCGGATCGTAATTCAGCGGACCGCTGCAATACGACTCCAGTCCTTGCGCCATCGCCCATTTGATGATGTCGCGCAGCGTGTAGAAGTAGAGATGTAGATCGAGCGCGACGTTGTAATCTAATCCGAGACATTCGTCGTAAATCGTGCCGTTGTGCACCATGCAACAGCTAAACGCCACGATCCGGCCAAGTTGTCGCCAGATAAAAAACCGGGCCCGCTCCGGCATTCTTTGGCCGAGACTGCGAAAATAATCTTTCGTCAGCGTCTCAAACTTGAAGCGCGAGCGCTCGTGCACCTGAAGATAGAGCGGATAGATTTCATCGACATACGGCGCGATGTCGCTCACCACCTCCATGTCGATCGTCGGCGCTCGTTCCGCTTTTCGGAATTTCCGGCGCAGACTTTTTCGCGTCATGTAGCCAAGGGTGGCGAGGTAATCGTCAAAGCTGGCGTGCTTCAATGAGAGGCGCGTCATCGGCATGCTCGGCACGCGCGTGTATCCGTCGGAAGAAAAAGGGCTTAACGTTGCACGATAGTTCGCCGGAAAATCTTTTAGCACCACCAGGGAAGCTTTGTTTTGTCGCGCGTATTTTTTCAGGCTGGCGAACAAAGCGCTTGCCACCCACCGCTCGTCTTCGGAACGACAGGCACCGAGATGACCTTCGCCGGCCGCGCAGCCAACCATGAGCACGCGCATGGTCAGGAAGCGCGGGAAGAGCCGTCGCACCGCCTCGACCGCCGTGCGGACCTTACCC
>JBAQJG010000682.1:0-2341 GCA_049300145.1 Chthoniobacterales bacterium
AACCAGCGAGCCAACAGGAAGAGGAAGCGCTCCGATCAAACCCTTAACCCGACCAACAAACTCTATGACTTGATAAACCACCTACCACACTCACCCGCCACGCTTGACATCTTACATAGGGGTTAGAGGTTGGGGAGGCAAATGAACAAGGCGTCACTTCTGGCTGAGATACTAGATGCATCAGATTCCCTCACGTCCCTGGATCGCAGCCTTCAATCGCTCTGCGGTACTCTTCAGCAGTGCCTCCAGTGGTTTGCGGTCGAGCTGACCATCACAGGCGGGACACCGTCGCTCCGAGCGACCACTAAACCAACGAAGGGGTTTCGTATACCGCTGACCGCAGCTGAGACACTGGGTAGTGACGATCGTGGTATCAAGCGGTCCGCCTCGGCGTCGCGGATTAGGAGTCGTGCTCATACATCTAACATGTGATTATGCCGACAATTTCAACGGATATCCAGCGTATTAGCCGACAAAAGCCACAGGCTGAACGCGCTGGCCATCGACGGCAACATATTCGTTGCTGATAATCTATTGTGTCGCCGAGCTTGGGCCGGTTAAGAAATCATTCGATGCGCAGCGGACAAAGATTCCGGTAACCAGCTAAGCTGGTTTCAGGGCAGGGTCGTACCCAAATTGCTCTGCACGAGAACAATGTCATTGTTATCTATTGCACCATCGGCGTTGACATCTTCCTGGAAGTTTGACTGCGTCACTCTGTTGCCGGATTGAGCCTGTGTCTGACTGACGTCTGTTGAGTTAACAACGCCATCGGCGTTTGTATCACCGATCAGGACACTCATCGGAATCGACACGTTTCCACTTCTGGTGCCCCCGGTCACACCTATCAGGTTAACAGTAAGCGTTTGCACATTGCTCACACTAGTCAGATCTACAACTACCTGACTGTGGTGAACGGCGAAGTGGCTTACAGAAGCCGTTCCGCCGGCGGCTGGAGTTACCGTCACCTGCTGTACGTTCACGGGTACGGTAAACGTAGCGATTACCTCGTAATTACCAGACGTACCGCCTGAGCGATCTTCGATTCCCGCCTTACCGGTTAAAGGAAGATCGACATCGAAATTACCGGCTGATCCATGCCTCTTCCGAGAAACCGCTCCCACCGGTTCAATATTTCCAGCCGAACAAACAGTATTTCCAACAACGGTGTAGGTTGCAGGCGGATAGCTATTGTCGGTGTTTCCCTTAACGAAGGTGTGGTCGATCAAAAGGTTCGACCGTTCCAGCGTCTCTGGCGGTGTGTCGCCGGTATTAAACGTTCGCCCATTAACGGCTCCAAGAAGATCGCCGGGTTGCGGGTTTCCAACGTTTGATTTGTCGATATAGATGGTAATGGTGCCGTCGGCGTTGAAATTGCTGCCGGCGTCCGCTGTTCCCAGCGGGTTCTCAGTTGGAACGCCGAGAACAACAAGCGAATCAGTAAAAACCGTTCCGTACTCGAAACTGACGTTGCTATTTGCGTCGCTGGTCATTCCGACATAAAACTGCTCATCCGGTGACGCGACCGAATTCCAGACCATTCTCCATCGGCTATTTGGGGGGACGGTAGTCAGATCGCCGACCTTTATCTTGAACATGAGCTCATTCGTCGAAGGTGGTTCACCCACGGCGATATAATCGATCAAATACTCCGGAAGTGGCGGCTGGTTGATGGTTCCACCTGTGCTTTCGGGGTGGGTGGGAAGATTTCGGTGAATAATCACTCCCGCGCAGGTATCGCCAATAAAGGGCGCAGCGATCTCGTTATTGGCACATGATGGACCCATCGAGTTCGTCGCTACCACTTTATAATAGTAAGTCTGCGTGGCATCAGTGGCGGTAGTGTCGGTGTAGCTTGTTTGACTTCCTGAAACGGTTGTGAGTAACACCTCGCTGTTGCTGGCCGTTCCACGGAGAATCTTGTAATTTAGAATCGCCGAATTACCGGTGTCGGCCTCATTCCACGCGAGGCGAACCAGATTGCCAATGCGAGTTTCCGTAACAAATGGCATACCAGGGACGGAGAACGAATTGACTGGATCGTGTGCTGCAATCATTCGCCGGCCACTCGATTGACGTGCGATCGTAGCAGTCGCGGTATAGGCATTTCCGCTCACGCCGGTTGAGCCGTCGGGATTGATCGGCGCTTGTGCGCACGGGCCACCCGAACACCCGTTTACGTAGCCAACTTGGACTCGGCCGTCGCGATCAATCGTAATGTCGAAAAAGTCGAGAAGATTACGATCCATGGGGCCACCGCCTCCTCGCAAGAGACCCATTCGTTGCATTGGCAATTTGGGCGTGACATCGCTAGTCGTCCAATGCGCGCCGCCGTCGAACG
>JBAQJG010000683.1:0-4765 GCA_049300145.1 Chthoniobacterales bacterium
TACATCACTGGGGCGAATCTTACCGTGGATGGCGGAATGAATGCCTGAATCAAAGGAGAAATGATATGCGTGCAATGAGAGCCGAAACATTTAGTGGTTATGAAGGGCTGAAGCTCATCGAACTTCCGAAACCAGCGGTCACAGACGGGAAAGTACTCGTGCGAATGACCGCGGCCGGCGTCACGCCGCTCGACCATACGATTCTCTCCGGCAAATTTCACGGGTCAAAGGCGCCGTTAGTCCTGGGCAACGAAGGGGCGGGCGTGGTGGAGGACGGAGGCGGAACGGACTTTCCGATCGGCTCGCGCGTGATGTTCTTCGGCGCCTATGGCGCTTTTGAGGATGGAACCGATAGTGAGTGGGTTGCCGCACGGAAGGAAGACCTTTGCCTGATTCCTGACAATGTCGATGACGTGAGTGCCGCAGGTATTCCGGTCGCGTATCTCACCGCGCAGGTGGCTCTTACTCTGGCTGGTTTTCGGGCAGGCAAAACTGTCCTGGCACCGGCGATCGGAGGATCGATCGGCAATGCAGTGACGCAATTGGCGCGCGCCTCGGGCGCAAAACACGCCATGTCAAGCACGACCAATCATGCGAAAGCCGAGCAGGCGAAGGCGCTCGGATTCAATGAAGTCGTTGATACGTCCTTGGAGAAGTTGGGTGACGGCGTCCGTCGCATTACAAGCGGTTACGGCGCAGACATTGTCGTCGACGGGATCGGTGGTGAAGTCTTGAGCGAGGCGCTCGGAGTGCTCGCCTTGGGAGGAAGCCTCACAACACTGGGGTATTCCGCAAGCCGTAAGGTAACCATTGACGTGATAAATCTCATCGTACCACAGGCCAGCATCCGTGGTCTCAACATGTTCGCGCAGCCGAAGGCGAGCATCGGGGCCGCCTGGAAAGTTATTGTCTCTCTACTTAAATCCGGCGCGATCAAGCCGATCGTGGCTAAGACCTTTCCGCTGGTGGAAGCGGTTGATGCTCTTCGTTACCTAATTGAGGGCCGACCGTTCGGCAGAGTCGTCCTAACAATCTGAGGAGTTCCGAAAGGAAAACAAAACATGAAAGAAAAACAGATGAAAGTTCCAGATTCAGATCATCCGATTTCTCTCGAGCGCAATCCGGCGCGCGTGGTCGTGTCCGTTGCGGGCCATGTAATTGCCGATACTCGCAATGCGCTGACGCTTCGCGAAGCCGATTATCCGCCCGTTCAATACATTCCACCTGAGGACGTGGATTTTTCGCAGTTGGAAAGGACTGATCACGCTACCTACTGTCCGTACAAAGGCGATTGTAGTTACTACAGCGTTCCCGCTGGAGGAAAGAAGTCGGTCAACGGCGTGTGGTCGTACAACGATCCGTATCCTGCTGTTGCGCAGATCAGAGAACATGTCGCGTTCTATCCCGATCACGTCGATGAGATAGCAGAGCAACTTCAAACGACACGCGAGTCATCCAGGGGCGGCGTGTCCATGCCTGGCGACAAGTTTGGGGGCTAACGTGAATATTGTTCACTCAGATCAGCCGCTCTTCACTCCCGTTCGCATGGGCGAATTGGAGTTGCGGAACAGGATCGTCTTGGCTCCTCTCACTCGAATGCGTGCGGCCAACTCCGGGCATGCGCCCACCGAGCTTCACGCCCAATACTACGCGCAGCGCGCCTCGGCCGGTCTCATTATCGGCGAATGCACCGAGATCAGCCCCGATGCTTATGGTTGGGCCGATACTCCTGGTTTATGGAGCGCCGAACAGATTCGTGGCTGGCGCCGGGTTGCTGATGCCGTTCACAAGAAGGGCGGCCTGATGTACGCCCAGCTTTGGCACACCGGCGCCATGTCGCATCCGGACTTCTTCAATGGAGCCTTACCAATGTCCGCATCCAATGTGAATCCGGAGCAAGAGAGTGTTACTCCCTCCGGAAAGAAACCCACCGTAACACCTCGCCCAATGAGCCGAGATGAAATTCGTGAGACGGTGGCTGATTTTGGAACTGCGGCAAAGAATGCCATGGAAGCTGGATTCGATGGCGTCCAGATCCAGGCGAACTACCTCTATCTCATCGCTCAATTCCTCAACAGCGCTACGAACCTTCGCACAGACGAGTATGGAGGTTCCACCGTGAACCGCGCCCGCTTCCTCTTCGAAATCACTGAGACTGTGCTCGAATTTGTGGAATCAGGCCGAGTCGGAATCAAAATCGGGCCGATGAACGTATCGGGGGCCTTCGTCGCTAACGCCGACACTCTGCCCGATATGGAGTACGTCATAAAGAAACTGAATGACTACGACCTGGCGCACCTGCTGATGATGGGCGCCACTACCGACTTCACCGGAGGTCCGCTGGAACACCTGGCGGGCGACGGCATGTTCCAACATTTTCGGCCGCTCTATAACGGACATCTCATCGCAAATGTCGAAATGACCCAGGAGCGTGGAAATCGGCTAATAAGAGCCGGATTAGCTGACTCCATTGCATTTGGCCGACCGTACATAGCCAACCCTGATTTGCCGGAGCGTTTTCTAATTGGCGCTACCCTCAGCGAAGTGAGTTGGCCGACGGTTTATGCATCGGGGCCGGAAGGATACATCGATTATCCGGCGATGCAGCGTTCTTTCCCGGATGAAGCTTCTCCGACAAGGGCGCGGAGACACGCCGAACCACTACTGAGCTAACCCAAGGAGGTACAATTATGGCTAGTCTTACTAACAAAACGGCGCTTGTTACTGGAGCCTCTCGCGGAATCGGCCGGGCTACAGCATCTGCGCTGGCTGGTGCCGGCGCACATGTCCTGGTTCACTATGGCCGTTCTGCGCAGGATGCGGAATCTCTCGTGACCGGCATCCGCTCCAAAGGTGGACGCGCGGATGCGATCAGCGTGGATTTGCTAGTTCCAGATGGCGCGGCGCTGCTGGCGAAACAAGTGCGCTCAATCCTCGGCGATCGGTTGGATGTGCTTGTGCTCAACGCCGGAATCAGCAAGGCGGCACGCATTGCGGATTACACGGTACAGGATTTTGACAACCTCGTTGCAATCAACGTCCGAACTCCGTTCTTCCTGGTGCAGCAACTGTTACCAGTTTTGGTTGAGGGCTCAAACGTCATTGTTATCTCTTCTGCTCTAGCCCGAACGGTGGTGGGCAAGCCCGCTTTGGAAAATCCTTCGACTCTCGCTTACGCGTCTACCAAAGGAGCAATTGAGATTTTGGTCAAAAATTGGGCCGCCATTCTCGGGCCGCGCGGCATACGCGTAAATGCCGTCGCACCAGGAGTAATTGACACGGATATGTCGAATTTTACGAAGACAGAAGCGGGTCGCGAGGTCGCGCTGGGAATGCAGGCATTGAAGCGAATCGGCAAACCGGAAGATGTTGCGGATGTAGTTGCGTTCCTGGCGTCGGACGCAGCGCGCTGGATCACCGGTGCGAGCATTCCGGTGGACGGGGGATCGAAGCTGTAAGAGGGCGGGATGAATTGCAACTGCTCCTAAGATGAACACTCCAACACCACAGTAACGAAACAAAAATTATTATGAATCAGACGATACAGGAGAAGAATAAGGCGCTCGTACTCGACGCCTTCGACACATTGTTTAACAAGCGGGACTATGAGGCGGCTGAGCGGTATTGGTCGCCCAACTATATCCAGCACAGCGCACACATCGAGCCGGGTCGCGACGGACTGTTCAATTTGATCCGCAACACACCCGACACCTTGCGTTACGAACATCAGCTCATCGTCGCGGAGGGCGACTACGTCATCGTCCACGGACGTTTCTCAGGATACGGCCGGCCGGTTGCTTGGATCGCCGCGGATATTGTCAGGATCGAGAACGGCCGCCTTGCCGAACACTGGGATGTTTTGCAAGATGAAGCGACAAAAGCCGAATCGAAGAGCGGTCTGCCCATGTTTGGCGACCGCTTCACTGCCTGAACCAACCTCATCCATTCATCTCAAATTAAGGAACTTCTATGAAACTCACCGAAAACACCATCTTCATTACCGGCGGGGGCACGGGTATTGGTCGTGGCCTGGCAGAAGAACTGCACAAGCTCGGCAACAAGGTCATCATCTCCGGCCGCCGCAAACAACATCTCAACGCGACTACCAAGGCGAATCCGGGAATGGAATCCGTCGAGCTGGATATTTCGGATCCCTCGAATATCGTCACGGTTGCGAAGAAGCTGATCGCGGATTATCCGGCGCTTAATGTGTTAATCAACAATGCCGGGATCATGCTGATCGACGACGCCTCGGGAAAGATCGATGATCAACTTCTAACATCAACGGTCACGACGAATTTGCTGGGACCGATCCGGTTAACTTCCGCCTTGATTGAACATCTAAAGAAGCAACCGAAGGCTGCTGTCATCTATAACACTTCTGCGCTCGCCTTTGTTCCACTGGCGTTAACGGCGATCTACTCGGCCACAAAGGCGGCCCTTCATTCGTACGTCCTTTCTCAGCGCTACAAACTCAAGGCTACTTCAGTCAGCATTCTGGAAATCTCTCCGCCCTGGGTCCAAACGGACCTTCTGAATAGTAAAGAGGAACCGCGGGCTATGCCGCTGAAGGAGTTCATCGAAGAAACCATCAAGATACTTGGCACAGACGCGGAAGAGATCGTGGTCGAACAGGCGAAACCTTTCCGAAACAACCCCGGACCAAATGAGAGCGCACTCGTGACGCAGTTCAACGACATGATGATCGCCGCGCGGTGAATCCGGCTAGCCGGATCTCAACAGAGCCAGCCGAAGTTTGATCTTT
>JBAQJG010000684.1:0-1882 GCA_049300145.1 Chthoniobacterales bacterium
TCGCTCGGCTGCGACGCGGTGGAAGGAGTGGCAATAATGATACCGGCGAGAAAAAACGTGAGCGCGGCCGATAACAGGCAGAAAGGGCAGAAGGCATGCAGTATGAATGCCTGAACGTAGAGCAGCCACAGGGTCACGCCAAACATCACCGCCACGACAAGCGTCAGGAAAATTCGGGCGCGTGCGTAACCAAAAGCGGCGAGCATCGCTAAGCTGAAAACAGCGAAGTAAGCCAGCGCACCGAAGGCTGCCGTCGGAATTCCCGCGACAGTAGCATAGACGCTGCCAAGGACAGCAGAGCAATCCCCCGAACCGCAAACAAGGTCTTCGCCGGTGAGGTGCGTAACCGTGAGATAAGTAGCATCAGCCAGCCCGATTAGAGCGATGAGCGCCGCGATGGTATAAAAAATTGTTTGCAAACGCGCTCTGGTCATTTGCGATCTCCTCTCGGTTGAATTTTCGTGGGTGGCGAAGCACGGTCAGTCTCAAAAGCCTTCGGGGTTGATTCGGCAAGCGCTGCGTCGATTGCCTCGTGCATGCGCTCCGGGCTGAAAGGGGGGCGCAACTCATGATGGTTGATGAAAAGGGTGGGAGTGTTCTTCACGCCGCGCGAGACACCCTCGTCCCTGTTGGAAACGACGCGCACTTTGACTTCGTCGCTCGTCGAATCCTTGGCGAAGCGTTCTACATCCAAGTGGAGGGAACGAGCATACATGCTGAAAAACGGGTGAACGTCCAAAGCTTTACTCCAGACCGGCTGATCCTTGTAAAGCAAATCGTGCATTTCCCAGAAGTGTCCTTGTAAGCCAGCCGCTTCCGCTGCGAGGGCCGCTTCCCGCGCGTGCGGATGCATCTCGAGAGGAAAATTCCGCCAAACAACACGCAGACGCGGGCCGTAATCCTGCTCGAGTTTACTAATTGCTTCAGCCGCGGTCGCGCACGATGGACACTCGAAGTCGCCGAACTCCTCCAACGTGACCGGCGCGCCAGGCTGGCCGCGAACGTGCAGCGGCTCCGCCCCAGCTTCATTGGTCGATGGTGGTGTTACCCCGCCACTTGCAATGGGACGCTGCTTCGCACGATAAAATAGCGCACCGGCGCCGACCGTGAGCACCGCAACCGCGGCGATGATGACAAACGGAAGATAGCGCTTCATCGGAAGGCGTCGTAATTGGTTGAGCGTTGGACGTTGGATGCCTTGCTCGCGAAAGCTTTCGGAGTTGGATGCTCGCCATGGCGGAGCCCGTCCATGGCGAAGGCGGGTTGGATGTTTTCCTTGTTCATCGGAGAACCGTTAATCTTTATTCGGAGTTCGCCCGGGAAGCGCATCGATAAATTACGGGTAAGGATAGCGGGTCCGGTGGTTTTCATTGGCCAATAAAGGCGAACGTCCAACGTCCAATGTCCAACATCCAACATGGAATATCGAATATCTTCGGGGATAGCGCCGATGCCTAAACGCAAAGCAGCTCCATCCGATTTGGATGGAGCTGCTTTAAAAAGCTCGATCGAAGCGAGCGTCTAGCGCGTCGCGGACCGGCGGCGATAGGCGACGAAGCCCAACCCAGCTCCCGCCAACGCCAACAGCGCAACCGTGGTCGGCTCGGGCACGACCGTGATACTGAATGAGGCCCGCGGGATGTCTTCATCCATGAAATTTTGATCGGCGACTGCGCTCGGACGCGGAGTAGTAGTCGTCGAGAAGAACGTGTAAACCCCAGGCGCGGCGCCAGTAATCGAAAAGGTAATGTGCGAGATCTGGTAGGTACCGGGCTGTACAAGCGTCAGTGGCTGCGTCGTCCCACCCAAATCATTGCTGTTAGCCCACATACCGGCATCTATGCCATTAGTCATGTGGAAATTGAACTCATTTGGCCACCCC
>JBAQJG010000685.1:0-4754 GCA_049300145.1 Chthoniobacterales bacterium
CACTATCACCATCCGCCGGGAAGCAACTCAGGAAAACATACGTGATCTCGAGGCCGCGATCTCCGCTACGAACGCCGCGCGAGACGGAGTTCGGTTAGAGATTGCGGCCGCCCGCGCAGCCATCGAAACCGTGCGAAAGGATCGCGATCTTCTTAAGGCAGCGGCACAATCCGGGGAAGAAAGATTACGACAGCAGCAACAGCTCCTGAACGGCGCGGAAAAGGGTCTCGTCGCAATCGAACGCGCCTTGACAGAAAAGGAATCGCGTCTCGAAATTTTATGCCAACTCGAAGAACAAGGTGAGGGCCTCGCTCAAGGTTCGCAGGCCGTGCTCAGGGGACTCGATGATCCGGCGCGAATTCACCCCGCCCTGGCTGGCGCCCTGGCCGCAAATCTCGAGGTCGATCCAAAATTTGTCGCCGCGATTGAAGCCTCCCTGGGTCGAAATCTGCAAGCGGTCGTTCTGCAAGATGCGAAACTGGCGCCTGAAATTATTGCGACGCTAACGAAAAAGAAGCTCGGCCAGGCCGCGCTGGCCATCCCAAAATTCTGTCCCTCGCCCAAAACCAACCCGGCGACGCTCCCCAAGAATGCCGTCGCCTGGGCAATTGACAAAGTGAAAGCGCCGGATTCGCTCGCGCCGCTCCTCGCCCGGTTCCTCCACAATGTCGCGATTTTTTCCGATCTCAACGAAGCGCTCCATTTCAAGAACAACGGAAGTGATCTTCCGGCTGCGACGCTCGCCGGCGAATTTATTTCCGCCGACGGAGTCGTTTTCGCCGGGAGCGGAGACGCGCCATCCGCCTCGTTGCTCGAACGAAAAGCGCAGATCTCGATTCTGACCGCGGAACATTCTGTCCTTAGCGCGCAACGGGAAGCGCTGCGACAAAGATGTGACGAAGCAAAGGCGCGGTTCGAAAAAGCGACGGACGATTTCGCAGGTGCTCGGACTCAATCTGAGACGGCTGATCACGCGCAATCTTCTTCCGAAAATAGAATCATTTTCCTCGAACGGGAATTAGACGAAGCGGAACGGAAGATTGATAATCTTCGCTCGGAACAGACAGCGCTCGCACAACAAATTCAGGTGGCGGACGAGCGCGTTGCGAAGCTGGAAGAAGAAGTCGCGACGGAACGCGACGGCCTTGCGCGGCAGCAAGAGCAGCAGCAAGCGGGTGAGGCCGCGCGTGAAAAGATGACCCAGCGCGACGATGAAGCGGCCGAGCAACTAAACGAGCTTCGCCTTTCGCTGGCCACCGAGCACCAGCGTCGTGACGGCCTGGTCGCACAGCGCCAGCCGATGCATGCCCGTGAAGCCGAACTCGCCGAAATGATCACAGCTCGCAGCGCGGAGATCGCGAACTTCGAGAAGCGATTTTCTGCCCAGGCAGGCGAATCGAAGGCCGCTGAAGCGGCAATTGAAAAACAAAATGTGCAGCGCGCCGAGCGGGAAGCTGGGGTTGCCGCACTCACGAATCATCGGACGGAACGTTCCTCGGCAATGAGCGAAATGGAATCGGACCTGCGCAGCGTTCGAAACTCGTTGAATGCGCTGCACGATTTGCGCGCGAAGCAGCAGGTTCGACAGGCGCAGTTACAATTGCAGATCGAGAATCTCGTCGAACACATCTCTCGCCGTTATCAAATCGACCTGCGCGAGTTCGCGCCGGAGCAGGTCGCGTTCGAAAAAACCTTGCGCGCGCAATTGAAGCGCGCAGAAAAAGAAATCGCGCCAACCGGCGATGTCGACCTGGCCGGCGCCGATTTACCAAAGCTGATTGCCGATCTCACGCGCCAGCTCGACAACGTGGGCCCGGTCAATCTCGACGCCGTTCACGAGTACGATGAGCTCGAAGAACGCCACCGCTTCGTGGAAACGCAAAACAACGATTTGACAGCGTCACGCCGGGAGTTGCTCGACGTGATCGCGCAGATCAACTCCACCACGAAGAAACTGTTCGCAGAAACCTTTGCCCAAGTGCAGGCGAATTTCCGTGAAATGTTTGTGGAGCTCTTCGGCGGAGGACGCGCCGATTTATCGTTAATGGATGAGAACGATCCGCTCAATTGCGGGATCGAGATAACAGCCAAACCCCCAGGCAAACAATTGCAAAACATCTCGCTGTTGAGTGGTGGCGAGCGTGCCATGACCGCGGTCGCACTCCTCTTTTCGATTTACATGGTACGTCCAAGTCCGTTTTGCGTACTCGACGAAATCGATGCGCCCCTCGATGAGAGCAATATTAACCGCTTCATTCGCGTGCTCGAGCGCTTCGTCGCGCAAAGTCAGTTCATCATCATCACCCACAACAAACGCACCATCGCCAAGGCCGATGTGCTTTACGGCGTGACGATGGAGGAACGCGGGGTGAGCAAATTGATCGGGATGAAATTGGGTCCGCGTGCCAGTGAACACGAGACCGCCAAACGCGAAACAGTTTCCTCGCAGCGGCAATTCGCTCTCGCCGAGAACGGGCGTACCGAGCAAGAGCCAAGCTTCGCCGCCGGGCGATAGGTGGAACGCGCAGTCCCCTGCGCGTTGCTAATTCAACGCGGCTTCGCTGCCATTTTTTTTAACATCCAGCGACCGAGCGCTCGATCCACCTTCGCATCACGCATGCAAAAAATTTTTGCGCGCGATTGTCGATCTTGCGTAAAATTGCCGAATGCTTCAGACGGCTCAACGCGGCAGCAAAGGATCGATATCTAAGAAAGCACCGCCGCACGAGCAATTTCTTGAAGCGTTCCGCTGGATGCTGCTGGCGCGAACGCTCGAAGACAAACTGGTCAGTCTTTACCGCGGCGGCCTGATCACGGGCGGCGTCTATGTCGGCCGCGGGCAGGAAGCGGTCAGCGTTGCCTGCGGACTATTTCTGCAGAAGGGCGACATCTTCGCACCGTTGATTCGCGATCAAGCGGGGCGGTCGGCATTTGGCGAACCGCTTGTCGATGTGGCGCGCACGTATCTCGGTTCGCGGCAGGGCCCGATGCGCGGACGCGACGGCAACATTCATCGTGGCCGTCCGCGCGACGGCCAGTTCGCGATGATCAGTCATCTTGGCGCGATGATCTCGGTCACGGTCGGAGCGCTCATGGCCAAGCGCTTCAAAGGCGAAAAGAATTTTGTCGGGCTGACTTGCATTGGTGAAGGCGGCATGCAGACGGGGTCGACCCATGAAGGATTGAACATCGCCGCGGTGGAGCAGGTGCCGCTTGTCGTTGTGGCCACTAACAATCTTTACGCGTATTCCACGCCGAACGACCGCGAGTTTGCCTGTCACGATCTGGTGGATCGCGCGAAAGGTTACGGCTTCGAAGGTTACAATATCGATGGGACCGATCTCGCCAATTGTCTCGATGTCATCGGCAGCGCGGTAAAACGGGCGCGCGCGGGTCGCCCGCCCCAGTTGGTCGTCGCGTCGGTTTTGCGTCTTTCCGGTCACGGCGAGCACGATGACGCCAGTTATGTGACGCAGGAAATCAAGAGCGAACCGTTCGCGCGTGATTGTTTGAAATGCGCCGAGAAAACGATTGTCGATCTTAATTTGGCCGGCACCGAAACACTGCGTGAGTGGCGCGAAGACGCGGCGGCGCAAGTGGACCGCGCAATCTCGACCGCGCAAAAGGAAGCCGCGCCCGAGGCCGACGAAGAAGATTGGTGCTCCTTATCGCAACGCGAATTGGCCGATCACCCGGAATTGAGTTAAATGACGTTCCGGCTTCAACGATTTAACGTGGCGAAGCCATGAGCATCACTTACCTCGAAGCGATTCGTGAAGCGCAGGCAAAACTATTGCGCGACGACGATCGCGTTTTCATTTACGGACAGGATGTCGGCGGAAGTTTCGGCGGCGCGTTCAAGGCGACGAAAGGTCTCGCAAAAGAATTTCCCGGCCGCGTGCTCAACACGCCGATTAGCGAAGACGCGATGGTCGGCACGGCCATCGGCGCGGCGCTGGAAGGAATGCGACCGATCGTCGAGATGCAGTTCGCAGATTTCTCGAGCACCGCGCTGAATCAAATTTTGAATAACGCGGGCACGCATTATTGGCGCACGAATGTTCCGGTTCCTATCACGGTGCGCCTTCCATCCGGCGGAACGAAAGGCAGCGGCCCGTTTCACAGCCAGAGCATGGAATCGCTCTACGCGCACTATCCGGGGCTGATCGTGATGACACCGGCGACCGTGGAAGATGTATACACGATGTTGATTGAAGCGGTGGCGATCGACGACCCAGTGGTCTTCTGTGAGCACAAATATCTTTATTATCATCTCAAGGCCGACAAACTTCCCGCCAATGGCTTGCCCACCGGCAAAGCGCGCATCGCGCGCGAAGGTCGCGATCTCACCATCGTCGCCTACAGCGCGGTGTTACATGAATGTCTCGCCATCGCCGAACAATTCGCTGGTGAAGGGTTTGAAATAGAAGTTGTCGATCTTCGCTCGGTTAAACCGCTCGACACCGATACTGTGCTCGCGTCGGTTGCGCGCACCGGACGTTTGCTTTGCGTGGGCGAATCATTTCCCTGGGGCGGCGCAACTGCGGAAGTGATCGCACGCGTCACGTCAGAAGGCTTCCATCTGCTTGACGCCGCACCGCAGCGCATCAACGCGAAGGACACGCCGATTCCGTATCATCCAAACCTATGGGCTGCGCATCATCCGAACGCAAAAACAATTGCGGCAAAAGCGCGAAATCTTCTTCGAGAATAAATTTATGCCGCAAGTTCCAATCATCATGCCTCAGTTGGGC
>JBAQJG010000686.1:0-2441 GCA_049300145.1 Chthoniobacterales bacterium
GAAGTAGCTTACCTTAACTCGCGCACCCCTTTTCAAAATACCGGCGCCTACGGAAACGCCATGTTGCGTAAACTTGCAATCGTACTTCAATCCAATGGTCAAAACGCTAGCTGGTTCGTCCGCGTCAATCGTGAATGTCTGAGCCGGTTTGCTCACGCTTGTAATGACCCCGGTCACTTCAATTGGAAAGGAGCGTCCTCTCGCCCAAACGTTAGATGCGAGCGAACCGAATCCAAACGCTAGCAGCGCTGTGAACGAAATGATCTTGAGTCGCTCGGGCATACAATCGTTAGTTACGATTTGTTGAGCCCAACCGTTTTCGTTGAGATCGTCGGCGCCTCGAAAACAGAAGAGGGCGGCCGCGCCTTCAGAAACAAAGAGCAGACCACCGGCAGAACAATGAGGGTGAGGACGGTCGACGAGATCAGGCCGCCTACGATAACAACGGCGAAGGGACGCGCGGTTTCGGCACCGACTGCGTGTGACAAAGCGGCCGGAAGCAAACCGAGTGCCGCCATTCCGCTGGTCATTAGCACTGGTCGAAGGCGAGCAACCGCACCTTCGACCACGGCCTTCAACACTGTTTGGCCCTCGTTTACCAGAGCGCGGATTCTCTCCAAAAGAATTACCCCGTTCTGCACTGAGGCTCCGAAAAGCGCTACAAAACCGACAAGCGCAGACACAGACAATGGCAGTCCCGCCAAGGCAAGTCCAATGATTCCGCCGATGGCCGCGAGCGGAACGTTTAGGAGAATAATCAGCGCGAGTCTTCCGGAATTAAACGCGGTGAAGAGAATAAAGAAGATGATCACGAGTGTGATCGGCACCACGACCATGAGCCGGGCTTGGGCGCGTTGCTGGTTCTCAAAACTGCCAGTCCATTCCGCTCGATAGCCAGTCGGCAATTTCACCTGGGCGGCTTTGCGCTGGGCTTCGCCGACAAGGCTACCCAAGTCGCGGTCGCCAACTGACAGCTTGACGGCAACGCGACGCTCGTTGTTCTCGCGAAAAATTCTGCCGTATCCGCTGCGCAACCCAACATCGGCGACTGCTCCAAGCGTGACCATTTCGCCGCCGCTGCCCAGTAAAGGCACACTGCGAATGGAATCGAGCTCGGCGACGGCGGCCGGCGTCAGTTTGACGGCCAAATCGAAGGAGCGCTCGCCTTCCAAGATTTGGGTGGCCACGGTTCCGCCAAAAGCATTTTCGACCAACGCGTCAACATCTCCTACGGCCAAACCGTAACGCGCAACCGCTTGGCGATTGATTCGCACCTGTACTTGCGGCTGGCCAGCAAGATGTTCGGGTGTTAAATGAAGGACTCCCCGAACGGTCTGAACTTTGGCAGCGATTTGGTCAGCGAGCGTCTGAAGCTCGTCGGCGTCGGCCCCGAAGATCTTGATCGCCAGCTCGCTTTTGATGCCGCTAATCGCCTCATTGACATTGTCTTCGATGTACTGGCTGAAATCGACATCGACGCCGGGTAGATGATCGAATTGTTCTTTCATTTTTGCGCACAGGCCGATCCGGTCGCGCGCGGTCTTCCACTGCTCGGGAGGCAGCAAAGCGGCGGAGATTTCTGCCGTATTAAATCCATTCACATCGGTGCCGTCATCGGGTCGCCCGAGCTGGCTAACCACCGTTATGACTTC
This sequence comes from Chthoniobacterales bacterium, assembly GCA_049300145.1. Lineage (GTDB taxonomy): Bacteria > Verrucomicrobiota > Verrucomicrobiia > Chthoniobacterales > UBA10450 > AV133. Next base: position 1,653 of record JBAQJG010000686.1, read on the forward strand.
GGGATAGGATGCTAGAATCTCCCGCGCCTGCCGAGTTAGCCGGATTGCTTCGCTCGGCGCGATTGACTCGGGCATGGTTATACGAATCCAAAGCGACCCTTCTTCGAGCTTCGGCAGGAACTCCGATCCGAGCTGCGTGGCAATCAGAATAGCCAAGGCGAGTGTGCCGAACGCGCTTCCCAAGATCAGCCTGCGCCGGCGCAGCGCGAAATCGAGCAGCGGGACATGGTGTTTTCGCAGGAAGCTTACGAGACCAAAGCCCATCCTCCCGTTGTCTTCATGTTGATCGTGACTTCGAAGAAAGAAGCTGGCGAAGCACGGCACTACGACGAGCGCAAGTATCGCCCCCACCACGATGGCGAAGGTTAGCGTCAAAGCCATCGGGCGAAAGATGCGGCCCTCGACCCGCTGCATCGTGTAGAGAGGAAGAAACGCTGCCAGCAGCACAGTCTTCGAGAACAGGACTGGCTTACTCATTTGCGAAGTTCCGACGATGATCGCTTCGCGAATGGTGAGGTCGTTCCCGTGGCGCTTCTCACTCACGCGGACGATATTTTCGATAATGACAACGGCTGCATCCACGATGATCCCGAAGTCAATTGCCCCGAGCGAGATCAAGTTGGCTGGTATGTGCTCGTAATCGAGCAGCATGAATGAACCGAGCAGCGCGAGCGGAATAACTGACGCGACAATGAACGCCGAACGCCAATTGCGCAGGCCGAGAAACAGGACCAGGACAGTGAGCACAAGCAGAATGCCTTCGATCATGTTGTGCCGAACGGTATGTAA
>JBAQJG010000687.1:0-5857 GCA_049300145.1 Chthoniobacterales bacterium
AATCAGTACGCCAAGTCGAATTCGCTGCTGAAAGACAAGGATCCCTCCATTTCGGGTGACGACGTGCGCGAAGGTTTGATTTGCGTCCTCAGCATCAAACTGCCGAACCCGCGGTTTGAATCGCAAACCAAAGTGAAGCTGGTGAACACCGAGATCGACGGCATTGTGAACTCCGTCGTTTACGAAGGGTTGATGACGTACTTCGACACGAACCCACCGATCGCGCGGCGGATTTTCGACAAAGTGCTGACGGCAGCGCGCGCTCGGGAAGCAGCGCGCAAAGCGCGCGAAACGATTCGCAAAGGCGCTCTCACGGGTGGCGGTTTGCCGGGCAAATTAGCCGACTGCTCGGAGCGCGACCCCGAATTGACGGAGCTTTACATTGTGGAAGGTGATTCTGCGGGAGGATCCGCCAAGCAAGGGCGCGATCGTCGTTATCAGGCGATCCTGCCAATTCGCGGCAAGCTGATCAACGTCGAGAAAGCGCGAGAAGATCAATTTCTCAAGAACAACGAGATCCAGTCGATGATCACGGCCATTGGTGCAGGCATCGGTAAACCGAAAGAAGATGGCAACGGCAAGGATGAAGGCCGCTTTGATATCGCCAAGCTCCGTTACGGCCGGATCATCATCATGACGGATGCAGACGTAGATGGTTCGCATATTCGCACGTTATTGCTCACGTTCTTCTTTCGGCAGATGACTGAGCTGGTGCGCGCCGGCAAGATCTACATTGCCCAACCTCCGCTCTATCAAATCAAGCGCAAAAAACGCGAGGAATACGTCGATGATGACGTCCAGCTAAATAAAATTCTGATTTCGCTCGGCGCGGAGGATGTGCGATTAAAGAATCTCGCGGATGACAAAGAAGTCACAGCCGCTCAGTTGAAAGACATTCTCGAATCGCTCGAGAAACTCGCCAAGCTGAGTGAAGCGGTCCGGCGCCACGGAGGCGATTTCGAAGCTTATCTCGAAGAGCGTAATTCGAAATCGGGCAAGCTCCCGACCTATCTGGTCAAGGTGCGCGACGGCAACGATGAGACCGTTCACTATTTTCACGATGAGAAGGAGGTGCGACAATTTCATCTCGAGAATCTCGATCTCAATTTGTTCGACACCGAGGCGAATCAGGAATTGCTTCCCCTCGGGGATGCGCCGGTTCGCACGAATGGCGCCAACCGCCGGCGCGGCAAATTAGTCGAGCTGCACGAATCGGCCGCGATCCAGAAAATCATGGCCGAGCTCGCGCGCAAGGGCTTGAAGATCGGTCACTATGCCGCGAGCGATCGGCCCATCTTCGAATTGATCGAGGGCGAAGGTGAGAAAACTGTTTCGCATCCGCTTTTTTCGATTCCCGAAATTCTGCATAAAATTCTGGAGATCGGCCGCCGCGGCGTGCAGATCAAGCGCTTCAAAGGCCTCGGCGAAATGAACGCCAAGGAATTGTTCGAGACGACGATGAACCCGGAGAAGCGCAAACTGCTCAAGGTGGATTTGAATGACGATAACGCGGTTGATGCAGACAAGATGTTCACGATCCTGATGGGCGATGTGGTCGAACCGCGCCGACAATTCATCGAGGACAACGCCCTCAATGTGCGGAATCTCGATGTCTAAGATTGCCGATGGGAGGTCTGTTTCACAATCTGCGTCATCCCCGTCGCTGTTACGTCGTCTGCGCAATTCCACGCTCAGGCAGCAATCTGTTGACCGATGGTTTGCATGCTACGCGACGCGCAGGCCGGCCGAAGCAGTTTTTCATGCGCAAATCGGAATCGTATTTTGTGGCTGCTCACAGCCTGGATCCGAGCGCTGATTTTGCGAGCTATGTTCGGGACATTGCCGCGGCCACGATAACTTCAAATGAAGTCTTCGGTTTCAAATTGATGAGTTGGTACTTGGACGATTTCCTGGCCCGGCTGCGCGAAACTCGCGCCTTCGGCGACGCGGGAACAGCCGATCTCGAACTTTTGCGAAACGCCTTTCCGCGTCTCCAATTCGTGCACATCTCTCGGCGTCACAAACTCCGGCAAGCATTATCAAAGGCGCGTGCGGTTCAGACCGGCCTTTGGAAAGTGCAGGAAGGGAAAGCGGCTTTGCGCAAGCCGGAGTTCGATGCCGAGTTAATTGAGCAATGTCTTGAAGACGGCGTACAGCAGGAGAAAGCCTGGGAGCGCTTTTTTCGACGGATCGGCATCGATCCTTTCCGAGTCGAATACGAAAAACTCTGCCAGGATTACGAGGCGACCATCCGTGCGGTCTTCGATTTCCTGCAAATTTCTCTGCCGCGACGCGCACCGGTTGGCACTCCCATGACGATCCGCCAAGCCGATGCCACTTCGCGCGCATGGGAAGAGCGCTTTTTGGCGGAGTGCTCACTGTCGGAACCGCTGGTAAGAACTTAGGCCATGTATAATCAAAACGAGAAGGTAGAACCGATTAATGTCGCCGAGGAAGTGTCGAGATCATTCCTCGATTACTCGATGTCGGTAATCATCTCGCGCGCCTTGCCGGACGCGCGCGACGGACTCAAGCCATCGCAGCGAAGAATTCTCTACGCGATGCACGATCTCTCCCTTTTTCCCAATCGGCAGCATCGCAAGTGCGCAAAAATCTGCGGCGACACGAGCGGTAATTATCATCCGCACGGCGAAGCGGTGATCTATCCGACGCTCGTGCACATGGCGCAGTCCTGGGCGATGCGCGAGATGCTGGTCGATGGTCAGGGCAATTTCGGATCGGTCGAAGGCGATCCGCCCGCCGCCATGCGTTACACCGAAGCGCGCATGACACATCTCGGCGCCGCGCTCATGACCGACATGGAAAAGGACACGGTCGATTTCGTTCCGAATTACGACGAGACGCGCACCGAGCCGACCGTTTTCCCGTCGGCCTTTCCAAATCTGCTGGTCAACGGCGGCACCGGCATTGCGGTGGGCATGGCGACGAACATTCCGCCCCATAATCTCAGTGAAGTTATCGATGGCATCTGCGCCCAGATCGACAATCCCGACATCACACTCGATGAGCTGATGAAGGACGTGAAGGGGCCGGACTTCCCAACTGGCTGCGCGATCTGCGGAGGCTCAGGAATCAAACAATACCTCGAGACCGGACGCGGGAGTATGAAGGTGCGCGGCAAAGCCGGCATCGAGGAGCTCAAAGGCGGCAAGGAACAAATCGTCGTCACTGAGATTCCGTACAACGTGAACCGCGCCACCCTGGTCGAGCGGATCGCGGAGTTGGTAAACGAAAAGGTGCTCACCGACATCACCGCCGTCCGCGACGAATCGGACGAAAACACGCGGGTTGTCATCGAGCTCAAGCGGGATGCCAACCCCAAGATCGTGATCAACAATCTTTACAAACACACTGCGCTGGAAAGCTCATTCGCGGTCATCATGCTCGCGATCGATCACGGGCGGCCGAAACTGCTTTCGCTCAAGGAAGCAAATGCCTGTTACATCGAGCATCGGCGCGAAGTGGTGCTGCGCCGCACGCGTTTTGAATTACGCAAAGCGGAGGAGCGCGCGGAAACGCTCGAAGGTTATCTCATCGCCCTTGCCAATCTGGATGAGTTCATTCGCATCATTCGCGGATCGGCCAACCGCGAGGAAGCGCGCGTGAAATTGCTCGCCTTCGAATTTACGAGACGACAGGTCGAGCAAATCGGTGTCTTGATTCGAAATGAAGCGCGGCTGGTCGAAGGCCGCTACGCGTTCAGCGAACATCAGGCCAATCAAATTCTCGATCTTCGCCTTTATCAGCTCACTGGCCTCGAGCGGGAAAAGGTCGACCACGAATACAAAGAGGTAATTAACGCGATCAAAGATTTGCGCGACATTCTCGCGAAAGAGCAGCGCGTCTTTACCATCATCAAAAAGGAGCTCCGCGAAATCCGCGATAAGCACGGCACGCCGCGTCTGACGGAGCTGATGCCGGATCAAGCTGAGATCAACATGGAGGACCTAATCGCGAATGAGGGCTGCATCATCAGCATTACCCATGGCGGTTTTATTAAGCGCACGGCAGTCAGCGCATTTCGCGCGCAGCGTCGCGGGGGCAAAGGCGTCATTGGAATGTCAACCCGTGAAGGCGCCACCGAGGAAGAAGAAGGCGATTTCGTCGAGCATCTGTTCAGCGCGACGACGCACGATTACTTGATGTTTTTCACCCAATCAGGTCGCGCCTATGTCGAAAAAGTTTACGAGATCCCTGAGATGGGGCGCGCGGCCAAGGGTCGGTCCATCGCTAACATCCTCGAGTTACGCGCGGAGGAGAAAATCGCAGCCACCATCCGGGTTCAATCCAAGCAATCTGGGACCGGCCCAACCGCGGTCGATCAAACCTGGGATGAAAATTTCCACATCGTGTTCGCGACCCGCTCGGGCATCGTCAAAAAATCCAATCTTTCTGATTACGCCAACGTTCGCAAAGGCGGCATTATCGCGATCCAAATCGAGAAGGAAGATTGCTTAATCGACGCGAAACTTACGAACGGCAACAACGAAATTGTCCTGATCACAAAGGAAGGAATGAGCCTCCGTTTTCACGAGGAACAACTGCGCGATCAAGGGCGCAATACGGTAGGTGTGTGGGGGATTCGGCCGGACAAAAACGACCACGTCGTGGCAATCGCAATTGTCGATCCAAACGCGATGCTGCTGGTCGCGGGCGAGAATGGGATCGGTAAACGAACGCCGTTCGACGACTACCGCCGCCAGTCACGCGGCGGCAAAGGTATTATCACGATGAAGACCGGCGAAAAGACCGGCAACGTTGTCGGCGCGCTCACCGTCACGGACAAAGACGAGCTGATGCTCATCACGACAAAGGGCCAAATGGTGCGGACGCGCGTGAAAGAAATCCGCGTCGTCGGCCGGAACACGATGGGTGTAAAACTGATGGACTTGCGCGACAGCGAAAAACTGCAAGCCATCGCGCCAGTCGTCAGTCAGGCCGAAGAGGAAGCCCAAACGGCGGAAGAGCCGGCTGAGAAATCGTAAAAGCAAACGCTTTGCCGGCGGGATTGCTGGAATCACGCCCCGGACTTACGTCCCAACAAAGGAACACGCGCACAGCATGTTCCTTTGTCTCACAATCTGTGACTCGCGGCCGGCCTAGTAGCCGCCGGTCGTCTGTTGTGTCGTTGTCGTGTGAGTAGTCGTCGGCCGTGTCACTTCCTGATGCGTTGTCGTCGTCGTAGTCGTTTCGGGTTCCTTGGTCGCGCAGGAGCTCAGGAGCATCATGACCAACGCTGGAAGTACAGAAGTGAGAATGATAAGTTTTTTCATAGTTTGGAATTGATCGTTCCTAGACGGATTCGTCGCAAGTTGCTTCCGCAGATGTATTGAAAGGAAAAAATCTACCAAGCTACGATCGGCACTTCGCGTCCCGCGGAACTGGAAGCGTAAATCGCGTCGATCATTTCCATGAGCGCGACCGCTTGGTCGGCGCTGTTTATCGGTTCGGATTCGCCGTTGATCGATCCCACAAAATTACGCAGTTGCAGCTCGAACCCATTTGGTTCGTCCTCTTTCGCAGCCAGAGGCACCGTGACGAGCTCGCCGTTTTTATCTTCGAATAAGGTGAGTGGATTGAGACGGATGGTTCCTTTGGTTCCAAAAATTGTGGAATTAATCAACTCACGTCCAAAATATTTTCGCGGCGGAATATCGTCCGGCAGGTTTCCCGCCCAAGAAGCCTCGAGCTGCACGACCGCACCATCCTCGAAACGAATGAACGCATAAGCTGCGTCCTCCACGTCAAACACCGAGACTTTGACCAAATGGTCAAAATTGCGGAAGACTTGCGCGCTGACCGAAGCGGGTCGCGGCGTTCCCATCAAATACCAAAC
>JBAQJG010000688.1:0-2070 GCA_049300145.1 Chthoniobacterales bacterium
GCCGATGGTTGATCCGGGAAAGTAAACGACTTTGCGTGCGGCGTTTCGCTGAGGCGCCGGCAAAGCCAACGACTCCAGGAAATCGGCGCAGACAGGCAGGATTTCCAAACCTGGAAAGAGGCGGCGAAACAGCGCAGTTGATTGGCGCAGTTGCTTGTTCGAAATGTCGATCGGGATGTAAACCGCAGGCGCCTCCAACTCTTCCAGGAGAATGCGCGTTTTTGTTCCGGCGCCTGTCCCGAGACCAATCAGCTCGCTCCGCGGGCCGATGCACAGTGCCATTTCGTGAGCGTAAAGCCGAAGAATCGCGGTCTCGGTTCGAGTAATGTAGTATTCCGGCAGGTCGCAGATTTTTTGGAATAGCGTCGCGCCGCGCTCGTCGTAGAAATACTTGCACGGCAGCGTGGGCGGCCGGCGCGAGAGGCCGGCAATTGTTTCAGAAAGAAAATCCGATTTCGCCGGCTCGAGATCGAGCACGGCGAGTCGGCCGGGCTCGTGATTCATGAAGGGTCGCGCGCGAGCCGAATCCCGGTGAATTGCCAGCGTTTCTCGGGCGGAAAGAAATTGCGATACGTTCGGCGAATGTGCGTGCGCGACGTGGCGCAAGAGCCGCCGCGCAGCACGTACTGGTTGCACATGAACTTGCCATTGTATTCGCCGAGCGCACCCGGCCCCGCGCGATATCCGGGGTAAGGTGAATACGCGCTGCGCGTCCACTCCCAAACGTTGCCGAACATTTGATCAAGATGTCGATCTTGGGCCAAAGCACTCAACCCTTGGGGATGAAAGTGTTCACTTTCGACGAACTTTCCCTCGATCGAAAGATCCGTCGCCGCGCGTTCCCACTCAAATTCGGTCGGCAGACGCGCGCCGCTCCAATTCGCGAACGCGTCTGCTTCGAAATAACTCACGTGCGTAACAGGTTCGGATTCTTCCACCGGACGGAAGCCGGAAAGGGTGAAGTTCCACCACGCGCCGTCGCGTTTCACCCAATAGAGCGGTGCCTGCCAATGTTGTTCGTTCACCGTTATCCAACCAAGTGAAAGCCAAAACTCTGGCCGCGTGTAACCGCCTGCTTCGATAAATTCGAGATACTCGCCGTTGGTTACGACACGGTTTGCGAGCGAGAAATGCGGAACCAGCGCCCGATGGCGGGGACCTTCGTTGTCGTAGGAGAAGGCATTGTCGTCGTGCCCAATTTGCGCGGTTGTTTCTTCGAATTCGACGAAATGCTGCGGCAAGACTTTGCCGGTTTCGAGGTCGCTCTTGCCCTCGCGAAAGACGGGATAGAGCGGATTTTGCGCGAGAACATGTTTGATGTCCGTAAGCAGTAATTCCTGATGCTGCTGCTCGTGGTGAATGCCGAGGGTAACGACCGGCTCGATCTCGGCGAGAAGTTTTTCGTCGGCTTCGGAAAGGAGATTGTCGATGTAGGAGTCGATCGAGGAACGATAGCGATGGGTTTCTTCAACCGTTGGCCGTGAGATCAATCCGCGCAGATCGCGGCGGTGCATGTCGCCCGCAGCATTGTAATACGAATTAAAGAGGTAAGCATACTCCGGGACTTCCGGCCGGTAGGGCGGCATCCATTTTTTCAGAACGAATGTTTCAAAAAACCACGTGGTGTGGGCAAGATGCCATTTCGTCGGACTGACATCGGGCATCGATTGGACGACGCAATCTTCCGGCTCCAATCCCTCGCACAGTTGCGTCGTGAAATCCCGGACTTGTCGAAAACGCGAGAGCAAGCGTTGACTGTACGACGCACTCGCGCGCAGCCGCGTTTGCGCGGCCGTCGTTTCGTCGATCGCTGCGGCCGTGATTGGACTCAAGCAGTTCCGCCTTCCTCTTCGAGTTCTTCTCTGCGCGCCTCAAGCATTTGATCATGCGCCGCTTCTTCCAATCCGTCGGTGACGAGTTGCTCCCCGAGCGTCTCGTCTTCCTCCACGCCAGGACGTGGCGCGCGGTGGCCGGTTGAGCTTGGGACTACGTTCCATTCTTCCGTCACTTTTGCATTCTGCTCGGTTTCTTCAGGGGCCGAAAGATGCTCGACACCCATCAGCTCCTTGC
>JBAQJG010000689.1:0-1798 GCA_049300145.1 Chthoniobacterales bacterium
CGTTCGACCTCTCCCTCCGCTTCCGCAATGCCAATAGCATGATCCGAGGATTCTTTGTCGCGGCCGTCGCGGTGTCGACGACCTTACTGAGCGGGTGCGGCGAAGATGGCGTGATGTCGCGGTTCATGCTGAAACCGGACCGCATCATCATCGAGCGCCGCCCCGATCCTGTTTATGATCAGCTCTTCCCCTACTACGTCGAACTTTGCGCTACGAGCCAATTCCGTTCCAAATTGAAGGGTGAGGGTGGGGTCGCGGGCCACGCAGTCATGTACATCAAAGGCGCCTGTAAGGACGAGCAGGCGCCATTTCCGCAATTGCGGCGGTGCCGTGCAGTAGCCACCGAGCTAAACAACTCCGAGCACGGTGCCGGTGTGAGCGTGGGCCGCTGGTTTCGGAACGTCAACTGGGTGGCGATTCCGAGTTACCAGCTCTTCTATGAGGGCAACCTCAAAATCGGCGAGCGCCTCACCCAAGCGAATTTCGAAGCCGCCGTGCATGACGCAATCGACACGGGTATCTATAAGGGTGTCGAGTTTCACGACTATCCGTCCGCGAGCGCGAGCCCGGGTCTCGAGAACTTCGTGGCAAACGAAGCTATCGGCACGGACTTTGCGCTCCGGTTCGCGCGGTCGGTTTTTTGCGCGCGCCTTCCGATCACTGAGCCGATGTTGGAGGAGGTGATCGCCTTCTTGAACGACAAGAACCGCGAATATGCCGACGGAGAGGCCGACTACAATTGGAGCGTCTGGGCCGACAACTGCGCCCATACCCTACGGAACGCCTTGGCCGCCGCTAACAACTGGTCGCCGTTATCGGTGCGTGCCGTGAAGTTTCGTCAATTATTCAACCTTGCCGTACCCGCAAACGAGTTCGTGGATCTGGCCGAGCTCGGCACCGAGGGGGACATCAGCGACTATCGAGAAATTCAACCAGACGGACCCCGACGAGACGCGCTCCATGAATTCCATTGGCTGCCCACGCGGCACGGCGCGCTGTTGAAGACGTTGCCGGTACACGAGCCGAATGACCTCTACGATACGACGTTTCGGCTGTTTACGCTTCAATCGCCGTTCAGGATGGGCAAAACGGCGCACGCGATCGAGTTGCTCTCGGATGATCGATTTGTGAAGCTTGGCGCAAACCTTCGCTATTTTCAGCAAAAATACGAAGCGATCCTGGCAAGCCACGACGAGCGGCGCGACATGCTCGCCAGCGTTCGCGGCACGCCCTACCGCCGGGTGGAACGGTTTTTTTACGATTATATCAAGGCGCAGCGCACCGAGGTCGACTCCATGTTGACTAGGCTTTCGGCAGTGGAAGGCCAACCGGACGAGCCGAAGGCCAAGTGATCAGCCGGCGGGTTTGGAAATAACGCAAGATCGCGAAGCAGGCGGCCGCGGCCGCGAGATGCTTTAGCGTGTGTCCACTTAAGAAGTTTCTGACCGAATAAATCGCCCCATCGGTGAATTCAAACAGCTTGGCGAGGGCGTAGAGTACCCCGGCGGCAATCCAATAATGTGTGCCGGTATACTTAGGTTGGTACAGCAAAAACAGCACCAGCACTGCGAGGCCAGGAAAGAACTGCACCCAGAAGTAGAGCCGCAGGTCGTCGTTCCAGCGCCACAACAAGAGGCTGAACAGGCCGATTGCGAGCGCCGGCCACAGCAGAATTGCTCCGGCCCTTGCATTCACGCGCTCCTCGACCACGAGCGCAAGGAGCGCCGCGAAACTCAGCGTCATCGGCAAGCGGTCCCAGAACAAAGTGCCGTCATTCGGATCCCAGTGATAATAGGAC
>JBAQJG010000690.1:0-9585 GCA_049300145.1 Chthoniobacterales bacterium
ATTTCCCGATGACGCCGATCATCGTCGCCATGCGCGCGCCCGTGTTGTCCGCCACATCCAGTCTGGATCGAAGTTGCACCATAGGACCGATAATTTACTCGCGAATCATTTCGGAGTTACTTTTGAAGCACTTCCAGCAAACGCCAGCGCTTGAGCTTGCTCAGCGGACGCGTTTCCATGATGCACACCATGTCGCCAGGTTTTGCCTTGTTCTCCTCATCGTGCGCGTAAAACTTTTTCATCTGCTTGACGATCTTGCCGAACTTCGGATGCGGCACGCGCGTGACCGTCCTCACCACGATCGTCTTGTTCATGCCACTCGAAATCACTTCGCCGGTGCGCGTCTTGCGCGAAGCGCGGGTCAGCGACGCTGGCAGTGGCGGCGGTTGCGAAAGTACTGGTTGGTCTTGCTCGGCCATAGATAATTATTTCTGCGTTGCCGCTTTAGCTCGTTTCGAAAGCACCGTCTCAATGCGCGCGACGTCGCGCCGCACCAACCGCAATCGGCTCGGTTGTTCGAGCTGGCCGCTTTGTTGTTGCAAACGCAAGTGCAAGCTTTCCTGACGCAAGTCGCGTTTCTTGGTCAGCAACTCATCCGTGCTCATCTCGACAATTTCCTTGATTTTCATGATTCGTTAGGCCGCAGCCACGTGATGCCGGCTGAGAAACTTGGTCCGCACCGGCAATTTGTCCGCCGCCAGCCGCAGCGATTCGCGCGCGATCGACTCGGTCACGCCATCCAGTTCGAATAAAATATTTCCCGGCCGAACCGTTGCCACCCAATATTCCGGCTGGCCTTTGCCTTTACCCATGCGTGTTTCCGGCGGGCGCGAGGTCACCGATTTGTCGGGGAAAATCCGGATCCACAATTTGCCTTTGCGCTTCATGTTGCGGGTCAGCGCGACTCGCGCGGCCTCCAGCTGCGTATTTGTGATCCAGGCGCGCTCGAGCGTTTGCAGCCCGAACTCGCCAAAGTCGATCCTGAGATTGCGCGAAGCTGTCCCCTTGCGGCTTCCCCGCTGGGACTTGCGATACTTCACGCGTTTGGGCATCAACGGCATGGTGCTTCCTCCTAAACTTCCTCCGGTACCAGCGGCGGCGGTGGCGGTGGAGCTGGCCCGGCCGGCTCGGTGGCCGCTTCTTCTTTCTTACACATCCAGCATTTCACGCCGATCTTGCCGTAAACCGTGTTGGCTTCGGCGAATCCGTAATCGATTCCGGTTCGCAAAGTGTGCAGCGGCACCTTGCCCTCGCGATACCATTCCGAGCGGGAGATTTCCGCGCCGTTCAACCGGCCCGAACAACGCAGCCGAATTCCTTGCGCGCCGAAATCCATCGCCGTCTGCACCGCTTTTTTCATCGCCCGGCGATAAGCGATGCGCCGCTCAATTTGCAGCGCGACATTTTCTGCGACCAACTGCGCGTCGAGCTCTGGCGCTTTAATTTCCTGGATGTCAATCTTGATTTGCTTACCCTGCGCCATTTTCGAAATCTCTTCGGTCATCTTTTCGATCTCAGCGCCTTTGCGCCCAATCACGATGCCGGGACGCGCGGTGTGGATCGTCACGCGAATTGAGTTCCAGGCCCGCTCGATGACAATCTTTGAGACCGCGGCAAACTGAAGTTTTTTCTTCACGTAATTGCGAATCGCCAGATCGCTGTGCAAAAACGCCGGCAACTCTTGGGGCGACGCGTACCAGCGCGCACGCCAGTCGCGATTCACACCAAGACGAAAACCGATCGGATTAACTTTCTGTCCCATAACTAATTTTTCTGGAGAGCGCGTGTGCCCTCGCATGCTGTTTCCGGCATCCTCGCCGGAAACGTCTTCGGGCTGGAGAATTTCACGAACGCTCGTTGCGCATTCGGCGGGAGGCCGAATGTTGCATGCGAGTCACGCGCGCTCCCCAGACTTCCCGTTCCTTGCTCAAAGTAATAATTCATTATCATTTCTTCGTTTTCTTTCCGGCCTTCTTTGCTTTTGGCTTTTTCTCGACCGTGGTTGTCGATCTTTCATTCGCTCCCGCGGTTTTCGCTTCCTTCTTTTCCTGCTCTCGTTTCGCTTTTCTGGTCTCACGCGTTTCAATCGGAATCTCGTCTGAGAGAACGATGCGGATGTGACTGGTGCGCTTCAAAATCCGGCTGCCGCTTCCGCGGGCGCGCGCCATCATCCGTTTCATTGTCGGGCCTTCGCCGACAACCGCTTCCTTCACCACCAGGCCGTCGGCTTTCAGGTTTGCGTTGTTCTCCGCGTTCGCGACCGCGCTTTTCAAAGTCTTGCCGATCAGAAATGCGGCTTTCTTCGGCGTGAAAGCGAGCACGTCGAGCGCTGCCGAAACCGGCAGACCCTGGATTTCACGCGTGACTTCGCGCACCTTAAAGGGCGAAATCCGCGCATACTTATATATCGATCTGACTTCCATCTACTTTAAACTCACATTTTGCTGCGCATCGACCTGAAGGCGGTCGCCCACCTTTATTTTCGCTTTTTCAGAGCCCATTTCTTGAATCGCCGCGCCGCAAATTTTCTGCCGGACATCGACAACCCGCAGCGTCGCGATCTTCTGGTCGCCGCGCATCACCCGGAGTGGCATCCCAATCTTCACACCCTGCGTTTCACCAAGGTTACCGACCACGAACGACCACTCATCCTTCACGCTGATCACGCTCCCGTCCATCAAACCGAGCGGCGCGGAATTAGGCGACACATTTGTCGATCTTGTCGCGAGGGCATTGGCGCCGCGCAATTGCGCTTCGATGTCCAGGCGCGCCCGCGCATCGCCGCTTTGCGCGGTTTTCAGATAGCGCCACGTGGCTTCGTTCAGCCGCACCATTTGATCGCGGTACTCCTCACATTCTTTCTGCGCGAGCCGCAAATCGCTCACCGCGGCCAGGAGACGCTGCTCGAGTTTCGCGCGATCTTTATTCGCTGAAGCCAGACCAAGCGCTTCCATGCGCAATTCCAAATCGGAATACTTGCGGCGAAACAATTCCGCCTCGGCATTCGATTCCGCCAGGCTGCTCATCAACGTCTTGAGCGATTCCTGTTCGATCGACAATTGCCTTCGCAGCCCTTCGTTCTGCCCGAGCAACGCCGCGGCGTTCACGCTTGGTTCCGCGTTTTCAACTTTGGATTCTGACAAAGAACTATTTCCCTCTGCCGCTAGCCCGCGAGCCAGCGTTACGCAGCCCAAAACTACAAAAATGATCCTCACCTATTTCGCCACCTTCGCCGTGTGCGAACCGTGTTTCTTAAATATGCGCGTCGGTGAAAATTCCCCGAGCTTATGACCAACCATGTTTTCGGTAACAAAAACGGAATTGAAAATCTTTCCGTTATGAACCAAAAACGTGTGGCCGACAAAATCCGGCGTCACCATCGAGCGGCGCGACCAGGTCTTAATCGGTTTTTTCGCGCTCGCGCTGTTCATCTTGTCGATCTTCTCCAGAAGATGCGACTCGACGAAGGGTCCTCTTTTCAACGATCTTGCCATAAATTTCAAGTGATTTGTGATCCGTGAATCGTCAATCGAAACAGCACATGTTCCGATCACCAATCATGGATCACGATTCACGTTTTCAAAACATCACGCCCTCTTCTTCGACTTTCTTCTTTCCAAAATAAAACGATCGCTCGGTTTGTGCTTGCTGCGCGTCTTGAACCCTTTCGCGAGTTGCCCCCACGGACTTACCGGGTGATGCCGGCCACCGCCGCCTTTCGATTTGCCCTGGCCCCCGCCCATCGGATGATCGATCGGATTCATAGCCATACCGCGCACATGCGGACGTCGCCCACGCCAACGCGTGCGTCCCGCTTTCCCGCTCGACACATTCATATGATCGACATTTCCAACCTGACCGACCGTCGCGTAAGCGTTTTCGTGAATGCGGCGAATTTCGCCGGAAGGCATTTTCACAAGCGCGTAACCGCCTTCGAGATTGTTTAGAGTCGCTTGCTGACCGGCGCTGCGCGCAATCTGTCCGCCGCGGCCGGGCGTTAGCTCGATGTTGTGAATGTTCGCGCCGAGCGGAATGGCGCGCAGCGGTAACGCATTCCCTAAATCGGGCGCTACGTCGTCGCCGGCGGCGACTTTCGATCCAACGCGCAGACCGTCCGGTGCGAGAATATAACTAAACTCGCCGTCCGCATATTTAATAAGAGCAATGCGGGCGGAGCGGTTCGGATCGTACTCAATCCCGATCACCTCCGCGGCGACACCGCGTTTGCGCCGTTTGAAATCGACCCTGCGATATTTTTGTTTGTGGCCGCCGCCAATGTGACGCGAAGTCAACCGGCCGTAATGATTGTGGCCGCCCGTCTTCTTTTTCGGTTCGACGAGACGCTTCGCCGGTTTCCACTTCGTGATTTCCTCGAAAGCGGGAAGCGATTTGAACCGAAGAACCGGTGTGAGGGGGCGATAATTCTTGAGCGCCATAAACCTTATGCAGCAAATGCGCAATGGCGGAAGGGAGGAATCGAGGAAGAATCCACCACTCCATGACTCCAACACTCCATCACTCCAGGTTCCGTGTTCATACCAAATCGATCTTTTCGCCTTCCGCGAGAGTGACGATCGCCTTTTTCCAATGCACCTTGCGCCCGTAATCGGCCCGGCGTTCGCGCTTTTTTTTGCCGGCGTAATTGCAGGTGTTGACATCGACAACTCGCTTTTGGAACAAGCGCTCGATCGCGTTCTTGATCTGAATCTTGTTCGCGCGTGGACTGACGCGAAAAACGTACTTGTTCTGCTTCTCGCTCAGCAGGGTCGATTTTTCCGTCAATGATGCGGTTTGGATAATGTCGTATGGCTCGTTCATTTTATCGCGCCGTAACCTTCGGCGAAGGCGGACGGATCCTTTCCCCGAGGCGTTCGAGCGCCTTGTGCGTGACGAGAATTTTCTCGAACGCGAGTAATTGTTCCGTGTTTACATCAGACGCCGTTGCGAGCCGCACCGGCTTCACGTTGCGCGCTGCCTTGAGGGTTGTCTCGTCAAACGCGTCCGAGATCAGCAAAACCTTCCCCGCCTCCGTTTGCTTCTTCAGCAATGCCACGAACGATTTCGTTTTGAGTTCCGGCACGACGAACTGGTCGATGGTCAGTACATCGCCCGCGGTGATTCGCTCGCTCAGTGCTTTTTGAAAAGCCAGTCGTCGTACGCTTTTCGAAACCTTCTTGGAATAATCGCGCGGCTTTGGTCCGAACACGACGCCGCCACCGCGCCAAATCGGCGACGATTTGTAGCCGGCGCGGGCGCGACCGGTTCCTTTTTGCCGCCACGGTTTCGCGCCCGATAAATCTACGTCCGCTTTGGTTTTCGTGTTCGCTGTTCCGGAACGACGGGCGGCGCGCATAGCAACGACAACATCGTTCACGGCTTGCGTCCCGCGGCCGCCCTCAATCAGGTCGATCTTCGCTTCCTTCGCGGCGGCTTTGGTTAAAACCTTTGCGCTCATGTCTTAACCCCGAATGCTTTCGGGGCTGCTTTCTTGAGCGCGGGGCGCACCATAACATAGCTTCCGTTCGAGCCCGGCACTGCGCCGCTCACCAAGATTATTTTCTCCGCTTCGCGTACCTGCATGACCTGAAGATTTTGCACGGTCACGCGCTCATCGCCGAGGTGACCAGGCATGCCCATGTTTTTCCAAATGCGGCCCGGCGTAGAACGATTGCCGATTGCGCCGTTGCGCCGATGCGTCTTCGAGCCGTGCGCTGCGCCTTGACCGTGGAAGTTGTGCTTTTTCATTACGCCCTGGAAACCTTTGCCTTTCGAGCGCCCCGTAACATCGACATAATCGCCCGCCTGAAATTGCGCGACGCTTAGATTGATCTCGCCCTCCGGCGCATCGAGATTGAGCCGAAACTCGCGCACGAATTTCTTCGGCTCTGCTCCGGCCTTCTTGAATTCCCCCAGAAGCTGTTTCGTCACACGCGATTCCTTTTGCGTGCCAAACCCAACTTGCACGGCCGAATAGCCGTTGTTCTCCGCTGTCAAGCGGCGCAGCAAAACGTTATCGCCCGCCGCGATCACGGTCACTGGATGCAGCCGGCCATTGGCGTCGTAGACGCTGGTCATGCCAATTTTCTGTCCAATTAACCCGATGCTCATGTTGGCGATGTGGCAAAATTCTCAAGCGCTAAATCTTAATCGTAATATCGACGCCCGCAGGTAAATTTAACTTCTTCAGCTCATCCACCGTTTTGGCGGTCGGCTCGATGATGTCGAGCAGACGCTTGTGGGTGCGAATTTCAAATTGGTCCATCGATTTCTTATCGACGTGCGGCGAACGGTTCACCGTGAACTTCTCGATCAACGTCGGCAGCGGAATCGGCCCGGCCACGCGCGCGCCAGTACGTTTCGCCGTCTTGACGATCTCGACGGCCGATTGGTCGAGCATCCGATGATCGAACGCTTTTAAGCGAATGCGAATGCGCTGGCCGTTTGTCATTTCGTCTCCTTTTGATCGAGAATCGCTGCGACCAGGTTCTGCGGCACGGGCTGGAAATGCGACGGCTCCATCGAGTAACTCGACCGGCCTTTCGAGAGCGAACGGATTGCGGTCGCGTAACCGAACAATTCGGCGAGCGGAACTTCCGCGTGAATAATCGCAAGATGACCTCGGGTCTCGATGCTGCTTATGCTGCCACGACGACGACTCAGGTCGCCGCAAATGTCGCCCTGAGATTCTTCCGGCGTAATGTTTTCCACCTTCATAATCGGCTCGAGCAAAATCGGTTTGCCCTGTTTGAAGCCGTCTTTCATCGCGAAGATCGCCGCCAATTTGAACGCGAGCTCGCTCGAATCCACCTCGTGGAAACTGCCGTAAACGATATCGACCTCAACATCGACAACCGGATAACCACCGAGCACGCCATTGAGCACTGCTTCTTCAATGCCCTTTTTGACCGCAGGAATGTACTCGCGCGGAATGATGCCGCCGACGATTTTGTTTTCGACAATTAGACCTTTGCCGCGCTCGCCTGGTCGCACATCAACTTCGACGTGTCCGTACTGACCGCGGCCGCCCGATTGCTTGATCAACTTGCCAACTCCATGCGCGTTGCCGGTAATTGTTTCGCGATAGGCGATCTGCGGTTTTCCTGCATT
Source organism: Chthoniobacterales bacterium (assembly GCA_049300145.1). GTDB lineage: Bacteria > Verrucomicrobiota > Verrucomicrobiia > Chthoniobacterales > UBA10450 > AV133. The sequence continues at coordinate 7,108 of JBAQJG010000690.1, forward strand.
CGCGTCCACTTTGAACTCACGGAACATGCGATCGCGAATAATTTCGAGATGCAGCTCGCCCATGCCGGCGATGATCGTCTGGCCAGTATCTTCGTGGGTATAAACGCGGAACGTGGGATCTTCTTCTGCCAGGCGTTGCAACGCGATGGCCATTTTTTCCTGGTCCAGTTTTGTCTTCGGTTCGATCGCCATTGAAATGACGGGATCAGGAAACGTCGGCGGCTCGAGCAGGATGGGATGGTCTTCGTCGCAAAGAGTATCGCCCGTCGTGATGTTTTTGATTCCGACGATGGCCGCGATGTCGCCCGAGTAACAAGTGTCGATGTCTTCGCGCTTGTCCGCTTGGATTTGAATCAAGCGCGAAATGCGTTCGCGCTTGTTCGTGCGCGGATTGTAAACGGTGTCGCCTTTGGAAAGCGTGCCGGAATAAACTCGGAAGAAAACAAGTTTGCCGACGAATGGATCGCTCCAAAGTTTGAAAGCAAGCGAACAAAACGGCGCGTTGTCATCCGTCGGCGCCTCCATCGGCTCGTGCGAGTCGGGATCCATGCCCCTGGCCGGCGGAATGTCGAGCGGACTCGGCAGATAATCGACCACGGCATCGACCAGGTACTGCACGCCTTTATTCTTGAGTGCCGTACCGCCAACGACGGGCACAAACTTGTTCGCAATCGTTTGACGACGAATGCCTGCTTTCAACAGCTCCGGTGTAACCGGTTTTTCTTCGAGAACAGCGCCTGCAACTTCGTCGTCGAGATTTGAAATTTGCTCGACCAGATCGTGATAAGCCTTGTCGACAAGATCGACATATTCCTTTGGAACGTCGGCAAGTTCATACGTCGATCCGAGCTGATCGCTGTCGGAATAAATGACCGCTTTCTTATTAATAACGTCGAGCTGGCCTTTGAACTGATCTTCTTTGCCGAGCGGAAGCAAAACCGGCCACGCGTTGGCGCCGAGTTTCTTGCGCATGCTGTCGATCGACATCTTAAAGTCCGCCCCGACGCGGTCCATTTTGTTGATAAACGCAATGCACGGCACATTGTATTTCGTCGCCTGTCGCCAGACGGTTTCTGATTGTGGCTGCACCCCAGCCACCGCGTCGAACACTGCGATCGCGCCGTCGAGCACGCGAAGGGAACGCTCCACCTCCGCGGTAAAATCGACGTGGCCGGGTGTGTCGATGATGTTAATGCGCTGCTTGATCCCTTCGAAAATCTTGTAAACGCCGGGCTCCTGGCGCTGGGTCCACGCGCAAGTCGTTGCCGCCGAAGTAATCGTAATACCACGTTCACGCTCCTGTTCCATCCAGTCGGTCACCGTCGTGCCTTCATGCACTTCACCGATTTTGTGGATCATCCCGGTGTAAAACAGAATGCGCTCGGTAAGTGTCGTCTTGCCGGCGTCGATGTGCGCGGCGATCCCGATGTTGCGCGTGCGCTCGAGCGGGAACTTCCGATTAGGCGAATTTGGATTCTTCGCCGCGGTTTGTTTTTGTTCAAGCGTCGCGGGCATAATTCGTTACCACCGGAAATGCGCAAACGCGCGATTCGCTTGCGCCATTTTGTGCGTGTCCTCGCGTTTCTTGATCGCGTTGCCCTGCCCGGTCGCTGCGTCTTTGATTTCCTGCGCGAGCGCGTTGGCCATCGGCGTGCCGCGCCGCTTGTCCGCGTATTGAACGATCCAGCGCATGGCGAGCGAGATCTGCCGTCCGGGCGCCACTTCCATCGGGACCTGATAAGTCGCGCCGCCCACGCGCCGAGATTTCACCTCGAGTCGCGGCCGAACGTTTTCCAGCGCCTTGTTTAAAATTTCGAGCGGATCAACCGAATCGGAACCTTCCCGCGATTTGTCAATCGCAGTGTAAACGATCCGTTCGGCGAGCGATTTCTTCCCGCGCTTCATCACGGTGGAAATAAGGCGGGCCACCGCCAGACTCCCGTAACGGGAATCGACGTGCTCCTCTTTTTTGTAAACTTTCCGCCGTCGAGACATTTTCGCTTTTTGTAATTATTCTAAATTAGGCTTTCTTTGCCGCGCTTTCCTTGGGCGCGGGCTCTTTCGCCGCACCGCCTTTGGGCGCAGCTTCGCCACCGCCTGCTCTCGGCCGTTTCGCCCCGTACTTCGATCGGCTGCGGCGGCGGCCATCCACTCCTAACGAATCGAGCGTCCCGCGCACGATGTGGTAACGCACGCCCGGCAAATCTTTCACCCGACCGCCACGCACGAGCACAATCGAGTGCTCCTGCAAGTTGTGCCCTTCGCCCGGTATGTAGGCAATCACTTCCTGGCCATTCGTCAACCGCACCTTTGCTACTTTGCGCAAGGCAGAATTCGGCTTCTTCGGCGTCCGCGTCATTACTTGCACACACACACCGCGCCGTTGCGGACAATTCGTCAGCGCCGGTGACTTCGATTTCACCGACACCTTGCGTCGTCCTTTCCGAATCAGCTGATTGATCGTCGGCATTTTTCCTT
>JBAQJG010000691.1:0-5538 GCA_049300145.1 Chthoniobacterales bacterium
GTAGAGGCGAATCCAGTGCCGCAATTGCAGAGCGGTACCGTCGAGAAGATCGAACCTGCCGACAGAAAGCTGACGATTCGCGTTAGCAACTGCTCTAATCATCTCGTCCTCCGCTGGGCCGCCAGTACGCGTTTCATCCGGTACGGAAAATCAGTCTCGCCGGCAAGTTTAAGACAAGACGCATCGGTCAAAGTGAGCTATTTTTCGCTACCCTTCGAAAGGAAGTACGCGGTGAGAATCGAGTTGGAGCGGCCGTAAAACTGCGTGCGCTTAGGCCGAGGCGCGCTTAAAGAAAAAAGCGTGAAAGTCCTTTTCCTCACCAACGAATATCCGCCGTATATTTACGGTGGTGCGGGCGTGCACGTGGATGGCCTCTCGCGCGAGCTGGCCAAGACGATGCCGGTGGAAGTGCGCTGCTTCGGCGATCAACATTTCAAAAAAGGCAAGCTCGAGGTCACCGGTTTCGAACTGGATGCGCGCAATTTCACTTGCCCGAAACCGTTGCAATCGGTTTTCGGCGCGGTCCGTCGCTGCGTCGACTTCAACACCACGAACATCGATGCCGATCTCGTGCACTGCCACACTTGGTACAGTCACTTCGGCGGCATTCTTGCCAAGCTGAATTACGGAATTCCGCTCCTCATCACCGTCCATTCCCTCGAACCGCTCCGGCCGTGGAAACGGGAGCAGCTTGGCGGCGGTTACGATTTCTCGCTTTGGATCGAGAAAACCGCGCTGGAGATGGCAAACGCAATTATTGCTGTGTCAAACGAAACCAGACGCGACATCGAGCGATTGTTCGATGTCGATCTAACGCGGGTGCACGTGATTCACAATGGCATCGACCTCGAGCAATACCGGAAAGTCGATTCAACCGCTGCGCTCAAGCGCCACGGAATCGATCCAACCAAACCGTACTTGCTCTTCGTTGGCCGGATCGCGCGGCAAAAAGGAATCATTCATCTCGTCCGCGCAATCCAATTCATGGACAAAGATTTTCAAATTGTGCTTTGCGCGGGCGCACCCGACACGCCTGAGATCGCTGTGGAGATGAAAGAAGCGGTTAAGAGCGCAGCCAAAAGGCGCTCCGACATCATCTGGATTGAGGAGATGGTCGATAGAGAGGCGGTCATCGAACTTTACTCACACGCGGCCGTGTTTTGTTGCCCCTCGATCTACGAACCTTTCGGCATCATCAACCTCGAGGCGATGGCATGCGAGACCGCAGTCGTCGCGAGCGCCGTCGGTGGAATCAAAGAAGTCGTGGTCGATGGCGAGACCGGTTTCCTCGTTCCGCTCGAGCAAATGAAAGAAAGCCCGTTCGAACCGACCAATCCCGAAAAATTTTCGCGTGATCTCGCTGCGCGCATCAATCAGCTCATAAAAGATCGAACCCTGCGCGAAAAATTCGGCCGGGCCGGAAGAAAACGCGCCGAAGAGAAATTCAGTTGGAGCGCGATCGCCGAAAAAACGAAAATGTTATATAAGAGCCTTCTCTAGCGGCGCACTACGAGCGACGCATTCGTGAGCAGTCGATCAATCATAAGTGCGACGCTCATAGAGCGCCGCTACAGCAACGTCGGCCGTCACTTTTTTTGTCGTTCAGCGTATACCGGTATCGCAGGTCCACTGAACCCTTGTCATCTTGCCTGCAACAACATCGACCTCGAAGGGCCCAAACTTCCCGATTCCACCCTTCTTGCCCTCCCTTGAAACCGTATAGTGACCGGGAGCCAGAGAAATCCGAAACTGGCCCTGATCGTCGGTGGTGAAGGAAGCAGCCGCGCCCTTTTCGTTTTCCACGACGAAAGCAACATTGGCGAGCGGCCCCGAGTCGGGAATGCCGGCTCTCGATGGTCCGCCACGAATGGGACTTACCGCAATCACTCCTTCGAGCCCTGTTCCGGGTTCCGGCGTAGACATCGGCTGCGCTTCTGCTGACGAAAAGCAAGAAGACAGAACCAAGAGGGGCGGAATTATCCGGAGGGATTGTTTTGTGTTCATAGACGATAATCACATCGATGTTGTAACGATTCAACGCTGCAACGACGTCTTCTAAGCTATGTTTGTCGATCGGATCAAAATCTTTGCCCAAGCCGGAAATGGCGGGCGCGGTTCCGTCAGTTTTCGGCGGGAGAAGTTTGTGCCCAAAGGCGGCCCGGATGGCGGCGATGGTGGCCGCGGCGGCGACGTGATTCTACGCGCCGATCAGCACGTCGATAATCTTACGGGCCTTTTTTATGAGCCGATCGTCAAAGCGAAAAATGGCGGACACGGGATGGGGAAGAAGATGTATGGTCGATCGGCGCAGGCCAAGATCGTGAAGGTGCCGGCGGGGACGATTGTTTGGCGAACGGAAGAGGGAAAACGTCCAACCCCGAAAAACTCTCGGGGTAGAGCGTCCGACGCTCAACGTCCAACGCCCAATGCAGAAGCGCATGACGCGGGATCTGATCAATGCGCAATCGCCGCTCCGCAATCCGAAATCGAGTTCGTTGTCGATCTTACGCGCGACGGCCAGGAGTTTGTGCTTTGTCGCGGCGGCGCGGGCGGGAAGGGGAACGTTCACTTCAAAAGCTCGCGCAATCGCGCGCCGCGCCAATACACCGAAGGCGAGGAGGGCGAGAAGGGACATTTTTTGCTCGAGCTGCGCACGATCGCCGATGCCGGGCTCGTCGGCTATCCGAATGCGGGAAAATCGACCTTGCTGAGAAAAATCTCAGCGGCGCGTCCCAAAGTTGCGCCCTATCCGTTCACGACGCTGCATCCGATCATTGGCGTGGTTGAGTTTTCGGGTTATCGCCGCGCAACGATCGCGGACATTCCGGGTTTAATTGAGGGTGCGCATCGCAATCTTGGACTCGGGCACGATTTTTTGCGACATATCACGCGCTGTCACGTTTTGCTTTTCGTTGTCGATGTTGCGGGGAGCGAAGGACGCAATCCCGTCGAGGATCTCCAGAATCTCCGGCGCGAAATCGATCTTTACGATCCCAATCTATCGAAGAGACCATGGTTCGTGGTGGCAAACAAAATGGATTTGCCCGGCGCGGATGAAAATCTGCCGGCCCTGCAAAAAAGATTCTCTGCCGTGGAGTTTGCGCCGATCTCTGCCGCAACCGGTCAAGGCGTCGATGCCTTCAAAACAAAACTGGAACAATGGCTGGCCAGTGCATCAGAACGGGATCGACATCTTGCTTCCCAGAAGGCCAAACAGACTGTGTTGGCCGATTAAGAACTAGACAACAGACAAAGGCACGCACACAGTCAGGCACTTTTAATGGGCAAACGAGTGGTAGCCAGCTATTGCAGTTCATTCCTCAAGCCGGAAATGTTGCACATTTACCGGCAGGTAAAGGCGCTGCGCGGTGTAGAGACATTTGTCGTTACCAAAGCGGTGCAGAACGCGGAGCTCTTCCCATTCCGCGATATTGAAATTATCCCACGGCGCTACACGAACCTTTTGCGACACGGCTGGCTCAAATTTGTCAAACGCGAGCCACCGATCGTTTATCGCGGCGAATATCAGATACTTTCGTCGATGTTGGAGCGCCGCGGAGCCGATCTCATGCACATTTACTTTGGTCACACCGGGGTGCATCTATTGCCCTTTATCGAGCAATGGGACAAACCGTGCGTGGTTTCATTTCACGGGGCTGATGTCGCGGTTAAAGAGGACCTAGCAGATTATCCCGCGAAGCTGCGCCGGTTGTTTGGCGCTGTACCGCTGGTTTTCGCGCGTTCCCAGTCGCTCGCCAATCGATTAATCCAATTCGGCTGTCCGCCCGAAAAACTTCGCCTCAATCGGACAGGCGTTCCCCTGGAAGAATTCCCATTCGTAGATCGACAACAGCCCCGGAATGGCCGCTGGAGAATGATGCAGGCGTGCCGTTTGATTCCAAAAAAAGGCTTGGCCACCAGCCTGCGCGCGTTCGCGATTTTTAAAAAGGACAATCCGCACGCCGAATTCTTCATTGCCGGAAAAGGACCGCTGCAGTCCGAATTGGAGATGCTCGCGGCCGGTCTCGGTATTTCGAAGGATGTGCACTTCGTCGGCTTTCTCTCGCAACCGAAACTCATGGAGCTCTACGCGAGCTCGCACCTGTTTCTGCACCCGAGCGAAACGCCGCCGGATGAAAACCAGGAAGGCATCCCGAACTCGATTCTGGAAGCGATGGCGACCGGTTTGCCAGTCGCGGCCACGCTGCATGGTGGCATCCCGGAAGCGATCGAGCATGGGTGCAGCGGCTGGCTTGTTCCGGAGGAGGACCACATTGCCTTGTCCAACGCGATGCAGGAAATTACGAGCTCGCCTCGAGCATTGATCGAGATGGGATGGCGCGCCCGCGAAGCGGTGGTGCGGCGTTTTGAACAGGAAGCGCAGGCGCGGCTGCTCGAATTGTTTTACGAAGAAGCGATCGCCATGCGGAATGCCGGAGAGCCTGCAAAATCTGAGGCGCTAACTCCACTGGCTCCGCAATTCGCCGAGCACGTGACGGCCAATTAGATCTCGCCCGGAAAATTTTGTTTCTTGTCATCCGGGCAAAACGCGCTTTCATATGCGCGACGCCAGCGTCCCCGTGTGTTGAGTGCTCCGGCTCAGGCCGCCGTCGCACCGGCCGGAAAGATTGGGGCCGCGGCCTTTCACCGAACTGAATGCAGTATAGTTTTTTTCCTCGCTTATCATTATCGATCTTGGCGCTCTTCTGCGGATGCGTCTTCGCGACGTCGACAATCGCCGTTGAAGTCGAGCCGGCGGTGCCGCTCAAGGCTGCGGAACTTGTTCAGATCGGCAAGTTTGCGATTACCAACTCGATGCTGGTAACGTGGATTGTAGCGGTGGGAATCATCGTTTTCGCGCAATTAGCGACACGAAAGATCAAGCCGATTCCTAGCGGCATCCAGAATTTTTGGGAATGGCTGGTCGAAGGCCTTTACAACTTCCTCGAAGGAATCATCGGCCGAGAACTGGTGAGCAAGACATTTTGGTTTTTCGCGACAATTTTCATCTTTATTTTATTTGTAAATTGGTTCGGCCTCATTCCAGGCGTCGGGACGATTGGGTGGGGCCATTACGACTCGACGACCGGTGTCTTTCATGTCGATCGACCCCTGCTGCGCGGAGGCAACGCCGACCTTAATATGACCACGGCGATGGCGGTGATCTTCTTTCTGCTCTGGATCGTTTGGGCGATCCAGGCAAACGGCGTCGGCGGATTTTTGCTTCATCTCTTTGGTCCGAAAGGTGAGACATCGGGTTTTTTGAAGATTATGCTAATCGTGATCTTCTTCATGGTCGGATGGCTGGAGGTTGTTTCCATCCTCTTTCGTCCGGTCTCACTGAGTTTTCGACTTTTCGGAAACATTTATGCGGGCGAAAGTACTTTAGAGGTAATGTCGAACATGGTGCCGTTTCTTTCGTGGCTGATCCCGATTCCGTTTTATTTTTTGGAGCTACTTGTCGGAATTGTGCAAGCGCTCGTTTTTATGCTACTGACAGCCGTTTTCACTCTCCTAATCGCACAACATGGACCGAAG
>JBAQJG010000692.1:0-1600 GCA_049300145.1 Chthoniobacterales bacterium
CAAAAATCGATTGCGGCAGGCGCGAAATTATTGACCGGCGGAAATCGAATTCACGGCCCAGGATTTTTTTATGAGCCGACGGTGCTTGTCGATGTACCGAGAGAGTCGCCCGCTTATCGCGAAGAAGTTTTTGGTCCAGTTGCCTCCATTTTGCGCGTGCGCGACGCCGCCGACGCAATCGAGATTGCAAATGACAGCCCATTCGGGCTCGGAGCGAGCGCCTGGACCGGCGATCCAACCGAAAAGGAACTTTTCGCATCCGAGCTCGATGCCGGAATGGTTTTCATCAACGGCATGGTCGCTTCCGATCCGCGACTTCCATTCGGTGGCGTGAAACGGTCCGGCTTCGGTCGCGAACTCGGCGCGCAAGGAATCCGCGAATTCACCAATATCAAGACGATTTGGATTTCGTAATCGTTCGTGATGCCGTGCGCACGCGCTCGCGCAGGCGCGGCTACAATAATGCCAGTTGCTGGCAAGGTCTTCGAAATGATGCCGTGGAAAGCTGGGGACGCTTTCCAATTCCGGCGCGACGGCAACCTACTGTGAAAAGCGACGCGATTTGCTCGGCGAAAATTCCTTCGCCCGTCATGCGCGTGTGCCATTTGGAATTATTAAGTTTGCCGTTGCCTCGCAAATCGCGGATGCGTCCAAGAATTTTCTCTTTGCGATCGGGAAAATGTTCCTCGAGCCAATGCTCGAACAACGGCGCGACCGCCCACGGCAATCGCACAATCGTGTAACCGGCAAATTGCGCGCCGGCTTTCGCGCACGCTTGCAAAATCTTGGGAACTTCATGATCCGTTAATCCTGGAATAATCGGCGCAACCATCACGCCGACGGGAATTCTTGCGGTGCGCAGTTGCGCGATTGCTTCGAGGCGCGCGCTCGGAATCGAAGTCCGCGGTTCCAGCACCCGCTGCAAATTTGCATCGAGCGATGTGACCGAAATGTTTACCGCCGCAGCGTTGTAACTCGCCAGCTCGCGCAAAAGATCGACATCTCGCGCGACGAGCCGGTTCTTCGTGATGATCGCGACCGGATTGCGAAATTTCGCGACACTTCGAGACAGCCGCGCGTGATCCGCAATTTCTTCTCGATCGGTTGATAAGGATCGGTCACCCCGCTCATCACCACCACTTGCGGTTGCCAGCGCGGCGATTCCAGTTCCGTCCGCAATAATTGCGGCGCGTCCAGTTTCACCATGATCTTGCTCTCGAAATCCAGGCCGGCAGAAAACCCGAGATACTCGTGCGTCGGTCGCGCGTAGCAGTAAATGCAGCCGTGCTCGCAACCGCGATATGGGTTTATGCTCGTCTCGAAACCAACATCCGGACTGCTATTGCGCGAGATGATCGTTTTCGAGCCGTCACGAAAATATTGTGTCGCCCGGCGGTGCCGCCGCCCTGGCATGCCGTAGGTCAAAGCCTGCTCGCCGCGGCGAGCGGCGACCGCAGCCGGCCCCGGTTCAAGATCGGCATCGACAACTCCGGCAGAAACCGCGAGCGGAGCATCGACATCGTTGACATCGACATGCAGCTTTTCAAACCGGTTGGCCGGACTCCACGATGCACCACGGCCACGGATTGGCGCATGGCGT
>JBAQJG010000693.1:0-3820 GCA_049300145.1 Chthoniobacterales bacterium
GTCATGGACGCCGTTGAGAATTTGCTCCGTCGCCAGCGGACCAATCTCAGTCGTCTCGTCGAGCGGATCGCCGATTTTCAACGCGCGCATTCGTTCGACAAACTGGCGCAGAAAATTGTCGTAAACTTTGTCGGCAATAAAAAATCGCTTAGCGGCGATGCACGACTGACCGCTGTTGATCGTTCGCGCTTTAATGGCAGTAGTAAGTGCGCTTTCGAAATCAGCGCTCGACATGATGATGAACGCGTCGCTGCCGCCGAGCTCGAGCACAGTTTTTTTGATTTCGCGCGCGGCGGTGCTCGCGACTGCGCTTCCCGCGCGCTCGCTTCCGGTAAGCGTGACCGCTTTCACCCGTGGATCGACAATTACTTTTTCCACTTGCTCCGCTTCGATAAGCAGCGTTTGAAAAACCCCTTCGTCAAAACCGGCGCGGCAAAAGATGTTTTCGATCGCGAGTGCGCATTGTGGCACGTTGGCCGCGTGTTTGAGGAGGCCGACGTTTCCCGCCATTAACGCCGGCACCGCGAAACGGAACACCTGCCAGAACGGAAAATTCCACGGCATGATCGCAAGGACGGCGCCGAGCGGTTCATAACGAACAAAACTTCGCGCAGCGTCGGTTTGGACCGGTTCGTCTTCAAGAAATCGCTCTGCGTTCTCGGCGTAAAATCGGCAGCCGTGCGCGCATTTTTCGACTTCTCCAATAGCGCCGCCGAGCAATTTGCCCATTTCGAGCGTGATCGTTTGCGCCAGTTCTTTCTTTTCCTGCTCGAGGAGCGAGGCGACGGCGAGCATGAGCTGCCCCCGTTTTGCAAACGGCTCGCGCCGATGATGCGCAAATGCTTCCTCGGCGCGCTTTAGTCGTTCTTCGATTTCTTTTTCTGTAAACGCCGTGAACTCTTTGAGCTTCTTACCATTGGCCGGATTGATCGACGTAATTGCCATACTGGTTAAGTAAACGCGTGACGAAGTCTCGGCGAATCTGAAAATGCATTTTCACGATTGTCGTGGTGGATCGAGCAGTCCCCCTGGCGCGCCGTAGCGCAGCGAAGGCGGCTTGCTCGATGTCAAAATCAGGCGGCAAAGCCGCATATTTAAGAGCATCGCCCCCGAAAGCGTTCGGGGCCGATCCACCTTTAAAGCCGCAGACCTTTCGGAATCAAAACGCGGTCGAGCAAATCAAAGAGCCCCTGCACCAGAAGCGCCAGGATCGCGGCCGGAATGGCGCCTTGTAAAATCGTCACGTGGTCGTTCAAATTCAATCCGCTCAAGATTGGCTCGCCCAAACCACCGGCGCCAATCAGCGCCGCCAGCGTGGCTGTTCCCACGTTGATCACTGCGCTTGTTTTGATTCCGGCAAGAATCGACCGTGACGCGATTGGCAAATAGACTTTTCGGAGTCGCGCCACCGGCTCTAGTCCGAGCGCAATCGCGGAATCGCGGATCGGTTGCGCGATATCTTGCAAGCCGGACGCGGTGTTACGCACGATCGGGAGAAGTCCATATAGAAACAACGCGGCGATCGCGGTGCGCGCGCTGATTCCAAAAAATGGCAGCGGAACGAGCAACGCAAGCAGCGCGAGTGACGGAATGGTTTGCACAACTCCAGTACCGCCGAGAATTACCTGCCCGACGGCGCCACCGCGGCTGGCCAGAATCCCGAGCGGAACTCCGACGATCACAGAAAGAAGCAATGAGAAACCGGCAAGCTCGAGATGCCGCAGCGTCCAGCGCGCCAGTTTATGCGCGAAAGATTCGGAAATTGTCTGCGTAGCGCTGTTTTCGAAATACGAGCTGGCCGCGCGCGCATAATTTTTGGTTCGTTCCGCTTTGGCATTGAGGCGAATCATTCGTGTTTCGTCGAGAGTGCCTTCAAGTTTACGCAGCGCGGCGATTGCCGATGTTGGAAGTGAGAGCCGAAACAAGAAGACGGCCTCGTAGCGGGGAAAAAACTTCAAATCGTCTTCGAGCGCGATCAAGTTGTTCTCGGCGATCTTCGCGTCTGTCGAGTAAGCGTCTTTCACATCGATCGACCCGCGCTTGAGCGCGGCATAACCGAGCGCATGGTCGATGCCGATTACGTTCCGCGGATTCAATTGATAACGTTCGGCCAGCGGCCGCCATCCGTCCTTTCGGGCCAAAAATTCGTGGGTGAGTCCTAGCCTTAATTCCGGATGCTTTCGCAAGTCGCTAATGGTTCGCACGTTCAGTTTTCGCGCCTCCTCGCCACGCATGACGAGGGCATAGGTGTTGTTAAAGCCGAGCGGATTTGTCATGCCAACGTCAAACTTCGCGAGCGCTGCGCGCATAGTCTCTGGTGAGGTTGATTGTCGATCTTTCAAAATCTCCTCAGCGATTGTGCCGGTGTATTCCGGATAGGCATCGATTTGTTGCGTGCGCAGCGCTTGCCACAAAATGATTGTTCCGCCCATTCCTTCTCGATGTTCGGCGGGAATTCCCGAATCGCTGAGCGTGCGCTTGGCGATTTCGCCGAGCACATAAGATTCGGTAAATTTTTTCGAACCGATAACGACTGGATCGGCCATTGTGAATGTTGCCGAAAGAAGGATGAGCGCCGCGATTAACAAGGAAGGGCGCTTTCCAAGTCGGCTACGCGTGGCGGCGGTTTGGAAACCGCCGCTCTTTGATTGCGCGCGAATGAGCGTCATAAATTTACGACACTGCGCTGCGCGTTAATAAATTCTGAGACGAAACTGCTGGCCGGTCTTTCGCGCAGATCGGCGATCGAACCTCTTTGAACAATGCGTCCTTCGTTCATGAGGACGATTTCATCGCCGAAATAAGCAGCTTCGGAGAGATCGTGGGTGACGAGAAGCGCCGTTTGTTGCAAGCGAGCAAAGATTTCTTTGAGATCTTTTTGCAACGAGGCGCGCACGAGCGGATCGAGTGCGCCGAGCGGCTCATCGAGGAGCAGCAATTCAGGCGAAAGCATGAGCGCGCGCATCAAGCTGACGCGTTGACGTTGCCCCCCGGAAAGCTCGACCGGATAGCGGCCGAGGAAATTTTCCGGAAATCTTGTCAGAGCGCACAATTCAGAAAGCCGTGACTTCATCTCGTCGTCGCGCTTTCCAAGATGGCGTGCCATGAGCAGAACATTTGCGCGCGCGGTAAGATGAGGAAACAGGCCGCCTTCCTGAATCACGTAGCCGATCCGGCGGCGCAACAGGTCGATCTTGTCGTGTGTCATGGGCGAGCCGCCGAAATCGATGGTGCCCGAATCGGGTTCGACTAGTCCAATTATGAGACGCAACAAGGTCGATTTTCCGCAACCGCTCGGCCCGATCAAGACTGTAGTCGTGCCGCGTTCGATGGAAAGATTCGTCGAGTGGAGAGCAGGAGTATCCGCGTAACGCTTCGCAACATCGACAAGTTGAATGAGCGCGTTCATTTTTGCAGCCGCGGGCGTTGACCGCGGCCCGTGGGTCAGCGCCCTCGGCTACAGTACGGTGAAATAAAAAACGCCAAACAAGCGCGCATCGTCCGTCCACATCCGCACACATTCAAATCCCGCAGCACGCGCCAGAGCCGTGAAACCTTCCGGAGTGTGCTTGTAAGAAAATTCGGTGATGATCTTTTCGCCAGGCCGAAAATGAAATATATGACCGCCGATATGGACGGTCTGATCGGCTTCACTGATGAGATATATCTCGATCCGGCCTTCCCTTGAATTGTAAATCGCGCAATGGCGCCAGCGGCTCGGATTAAAATCCGCGCCGAGCTCGCGGTTTGCCCGAACGAGTAAATTTACGTTGAACTGCGCGGTCACGCCGGCGCGGTCGTTGTAAGCACGCTCAAGAAC
>JBAQJG010000694.1:0-1677 GCA_049300145.1 Chthoniobacterales bacterium
CTACCAGCGTAGGTCCGCTGCGAAGAATTCTTTTCGAAGCAAGCCGCTCTTTCGCTCCGCTGGGAAGACTCCCGCGCACTCTCGAAACCGACTTGCTTTCGGACCAACCTTCCCCTGATCGAATCAATGCAACCTTTCTCGCGGCGCACGCTGACCTCGCCGGAGCCGATGATTGGTTGTAGTAGCCCGCTTTTTCTGGTCTATTGTTCTACCTGCCATGCCGACGGTCGAGCGCTATCACCAGTACGAGATACTCCGGCGGGAGGATGGCAGCCTTTGGGAATTGGGTCGGGGGGCTATGGGGATCACCTACAAGGCTTACGACACCAACCTGCGCTTCACGGTTGCCCTGAAGGTTATCAATTCCGCCTACCTCGAAAACGACACCGCGCGCCAGCGTTTCCTGCGCGAAGCGCGCGCAGCCGCCGCATTACGACATTCGAATGTAGCGTCAGTCTTCAATCTTGGTACCGAACAGGACAAATATTTTTACGTCATGGAGTTCGTTGACGGCGAGACCTTAGAGGCTCGCGTGAAGCGCGAAGGCTCCTTGGAACCTGCCGAGGCCCTGAACATCGCGCTTCAAGTGGCTCGCGCTTTAGCGGTCGCCGCCAAACAGCAACTGGTTCATCGCGACCTGAAACCGACCAACTTGATGCTGGTTGACCAAGAAGGAGAATCGATAGTTAAGGTCATCGACTTCGGACTGGCGAAGGTCGCAAAGGATGCAGGTGAAGACTCTGGTACGCTCACGATGGGGGGATTTGTCGGCACGCCGCATTTTGCCAGCCCGGAGCAGGTGGAAGAAGGCGAGGTGGACATCCGCTCGGACATCTACTCGCTGGGAGCCACTCTCTATTTCGTGCTGACCGGCCAGTCGCCGTTCTCGGGTTCCGTTGGTCAGATCATGAGCCAGCACTTGTATAAGCCCCTCCCGATGGAGCCGCTAACAAGTTTGCCTCGCTGCGTCGTCTCTTTGCTTCAGCGGATGATGGAGAAGGATCGCAACAATCGGCAGCAAACTCCGCAGGAATTGCAGAAAGCCATTCTAGCTTGTCTCGAGGAGATTCGCCCCTCATCCGGCAGGAGCGTACCCAAAACCGGCGAGACAACCAGCGCCTTTGAAACACTCGATCTTAGCTCCGCCTCTGGGCAGCCCTTCACCGTCGGCGTGGTCCTCGCGGAAAACTACAAACTCATTGAAGAACTTTTTGAAACGCCACAAGGGCGGAAGTTTCTAGCGGACGACCTTCGGCGGAGGCGTCGAGTCAGCTTGCTGGTTTTGAGTCCGGAATTTTTGTCGGACGCCACTCGTCTCGCAAGTCTGAAGGAAGCCGTGCAACTTTTGCGCAATGCGCCGCACCCGATGCTGCGAGAGATCTATTCGTTGGAAACCGTCACTGAATGTAGTTTTCTCGTGGAGGAGTATGTCGCCGGCTCATCCTTGCTCGATGTGCTTCGGACGCGCAGCGTGCTCAGCGCGCATGAGGTCGTACGGTTGCTAAACCTTTTGGCCCCGCTTGCCGATTTTGCAACCCGCCGCCGACTCCAGCACGTCGACCTCACGTTGTTGGGCATTCATTTAACCTGTCGTTCATCTACGGCGAGCGGGATTCAATCAGATCCTTTACAGCGCCCCCTCACCGCTTGGGAGCTTCTGGAGGCGAAGGTTGACGC
>JBAQJG010000695.1:0-5061 GCA_049300145.1 Chthoniobacterales bacterium
GCGCCTTGTAGCCGGCGTCGCTGACGCCGGCGCCGCGGTCAGTGACCGCGCCTAAAACACATAACACCAAGTTTGTTTTCGCGTTCAAGACAGGAACCTCAAAAGAGCGGCCAGAACATTGCGACCAAGGCACCCACCGTCGCCATCGAGACAAGGATGAGCTCCCACGAACTAGCACGTGGCGGCGCGGAGAGATGAGCCTGCGGATTTACGCGGCGTCCAAGAACCAGCCGGAGACTGTCGGGATGGTCATCAAAGATCAGAATACGCTGTATTCTTTTGCGCGCAGCATTTATTGCCGGCAGAGCCTGCCCTGAGCGAGAGCCCAACGGGCGGCTCGACTCCTTGATGACAAAAATCTTCTTTGCACGGATGCCGGGCTGTCGGCTCACAGGAACAGGCCGCGCCAAATTCGGTTGATGATTGGCTATGGGTCTAACGAATGGCGCCGGGAACGAAATTTGTCGGTGCTGAAAGCTTTTCCTCTTCATAAGCTCACGCTATGGCAGACCGTTACATTGCCGCCACAGCGCAAGAGCAGGATTTTTTAGTCCTACTTGCGAAGTCATCTTTACTCCCTCGTTCGAGATAGACGAGTCATCGCCGGCGCTCCCGGTCTAGATGATCCGCGATGAGTGCTATTTCCAGCCCTAGGCGAATTTTTTTTGGGGCGCGACGTCAGCCGTGACGGAAGCCCGTGGTGGCCGCACTGCCACCGGCAGCAGAGTTGAAACCGCCATCACTCCTGCGATCACGCGAAGCGCTCCGCTGTAAGAGCCGGTCGTTTCTCGCATGTGCGCGATGAACAGCGGACCAAACGCGCTGGCGAATCCCCACGCCGTCAGCATCAAACCATAGATCGGACCGACATTCTTCGGACCAAAGTAATCAGCGGTAAACGCTGGCATGGTGCCGAACCCGCCGCCATAACACATCAACACGACGAACGTGACGATCGTCATCAAAGAGGCGGAGGCGACATTCGGAAGAAACCAGAAAAGTACAACCTGGAGGAGGAAGATCACAAAAAATGTTGCGCGCCTTGTGATTAAGTCGGACACCCACGCCCAGAATACTCGACCAACGGCGTTACCAAGGCTGGCCACGCCTACCATGCCTCCGGCAACGACCGCAGTCACCCTAGTCAATTCCTGAAAGATCGGAGCCTCCTGCGATATCACCGAAATGCCGGCGCATGTATTTAGAAAGAGCAGCAGCCACAGCGCGTACCATTGCCAGGTTCTGAGCGCTTCGCCCAGTTTGAAGTCGTGCCCGGCGCGTTGCGCCGTTTCGGTAGCTGTCGGCGACCAACCCTCTGGCTTCCAGCCATCGGGCGGATTCTGCATGAAGGCGCCGGCGATTACTGTAACAATGAGGTACCCGATGCCCAGGTAAGCGAATGTGCTCAAGACGCCAACGCTCTGAATGAGTCGCGTCGCCACGGGCGCGGTGATGAGTGCGCCCGCTCCGAACCCGCCCACCGCGATCCCGGTAATAAGGCCTCTTCGATCGGGAAACCACTTCACCAGCACGGCCACCGGAACGATGTATCCCAAGCCCAGACCGATCCCGCCGATAAAGCCGTAACTGAGATATAGCCACCATAGGTTATGCGAGAAGCTGGCGAGAAAGACTCCCAGGCCATAGAGTACGCCGCCGGTCAATGCCACGATTCGCGGTCCTTTGCGGTTCAGCCACAGACCACCGAAGAACGCAGCAATGCCTAGGACAAAAATGCTGATCGTGAACGTCAGCGTTACTTCCGAAATGCTCCAACCGAATTGCTTCGCAAGCGGAACACGGAAAACGCTCCAGGCATAGACCGCACCCAGCGCAATCTGGAAGAAGACACCTGCGATTGCGATTATCCATCGATTATTAGTTCGCATAAATTCCTCCTTATGATTTCTAACGTTTATCGGTGTTTTATTTTTCGGAGGTCCTCCTATGACAGTGGCATAACCACGCCGCCGTCCTTGGGAAGCGCATCGAAGGTCGCCTTATCGATGTGCAGGTGCGCCATGACCGCTTCCGGCGGAGTATGAGCCAGCCACTCCGAAAAGGAAAGGTCCTGAAAACGATTGACCTTGCCGAACATTTCCAGGAACACTAGATCGCTGTCGCCTGTGTTCTCGACGTAATGCAGCAAGGTCTTCTGGACGTATCCGACGTCTCCCTCTTGAAAGTCCATCGTGCGAGCCTTATTGCCTGTGTCCACCACGGTCATTCGACCCTTGCCGCTAATGTAGTACTGCCATTCGTCTGCGTTTGGATGCCAGTGCAATTCTCTTAGCCCGCCGGGATGAACGGTAACCAGTGCCATCGCCGTGGTTGAGACTTTGAAATTGCTTGAATCAACAATGCGCACCTCGCCACCTTTCGTTTTCTTCGTCGGCGGCGTTTCCATCGTGCGAAACGCAAGGTTCTGTGGCGACCTTCCGCGTGTCCCAGCCGCTACTTTTTGGTCGGCTTCCAGTGAACCTGGTACATCAGCTTGGAAAATGAATAACTCTTGCCTGGGCAGATTCGCAAACGCTTGTTCGCCAACGCCGAAGTTTTTTGACAGCACGTCGAGCCCTAAATGCGCCATCGAGTCGCTCAGCAGCACCGTCTCCGACTCGGAAAAATTACCGTCGTCAAAAACGAGCATGAACTCGCATCCGTCGGGATTGAGACCTTGAATGGAGTGAGGAACTCCTGGCGGAAAGAACCAAAGATCATTTTTGTTTACGTCGGCAACGAAACTTTTGCCGTCCAAATCGATCGCCGTAAGCCGTGCTGACCCGTAAAGCATGATGGCCCATTCGCTGGCCGTGTGCCAATGCAGCTCGCGGAATCCACCAGCAGTGAGTCTCATGTTTACGCCCGCCAGGGTCTTGGAGACGGGCAGTTCCCGGACAGTCACCTCGCGCGACCATCCGCCATCGTAAACACGCTTGTTCGCAAAGGAGAACGGATACTTGAAGTTTTGGACCAGGCTCTTCGAGTCCGTACCGGGTGGCCACGCTGAATCCGGGTTTTGGCCATCAAGGGTCTGGTTGGCTGGACCCGGATCGCTCGGATGGCTTGCACCCACCACTTTTTGCAATGCGGCAAAGCTGCCTGCTGCGGCAGCGGTTATTCCGAGGAAACTTCGACGAGTAAATTCGCTCATAATTATTTCTTTTTAGGCTTCTGAGGTTGTGTTGGCGACTTAAAAATTGTTCACGTCATGCGAGCCACACTTGGTACAAGATGGCGATGAGGACCAGCAGCAGACCACTCCAAACAAGTAGGATTTCCTCCATACGATTATGCCGGACGACAGGGACATCATTTTCGACGTTTGGATCGGGATCGAAAAATTGGTGCCGACGGCGGAAGATGAGAATGCCGCCAAACAGAAAGGTGATCACGGCGATAGTGAACGCGATGCGCAGCGCCGGAACGCCGGCCTGTTCAATCACCGCTATTACAAGGGGACTGCTCGTTTCCATGCCAAAAAGGGTAACGGTACTTTCCAACGGTTGCTACGACGCCTCTGTAGGATTTTGCAATGACTCTAAAGGAGGGGTCGCGACTGCCTCTTCGGAGGTAATGCGCGGGGAAAGAGCACCTCGCGGTCACCACCAACGAGCGCAAAATTATTGCGATGAGTCGAGGTCGGCCGGCTCGTTGAGATTCCGGAAAAGCATTTCCTCTTCTTTCACCACGTTGAGAGCGCGCAGCTTGCCTGTTTTGACGAGTTTGTTCGTTAGCGTCTGAAACGAAAAGTCGATTCCAGAAAGCGCTTCGACAAGATCGACATGTGCATGAGCTGGATAAATCGCGGCCAAGGGTTCGGCGCGATCGCCGATCATCGGGAGCACACCGCAGCCAGGTCCGATCTCATTGCCAATCGCGCGCAAATAATCTTCGCTCATAAACGGCATGTCGATAGCGAGCGCAAGCAAGTGACCTGTTTGAATTTGCGCGAGAGCTGCCCTTAAACCGCTAAGCGGGCCGCGCGAAGGCGGGTCGTCCCATACAAATTGCATATCGGACGGTCGCCATGGCGGATCTGTCCGGGCGGAAATGAAAATTTCTACCGGGTCCAATTTGCGGAGGAGGTCGAGTTGAATTTGCCAGAGCGGTTTTCCGCGAAAAATAATCGTCGCTTTGTCTTGGCCCATCCGATGCGACTCACCACCGACGAGCAACACCGCGCTGATCTTCATCCCGCTCGTTCAGGCACCCGTGCGGTCGAGCGCAATTCACCATCCGTCAAAATCCGGGCGCGCAAACCGCCCCGACCCTTGAGAAATTCTTCTGCGCCGGGCGCAATAGCGCGGTCCATCCAATAACACGGCCGGCATTCTGCCGTACCGTGAAATCGCACCCCTTGGACTTCAAAATCCTGGCCGATCAATTCATTTAGATCGACGTCACGCGTCATCACGTTGCGACGCACGAACGCTGGCGAGCAATCCTGAAGTTGAAGCGCGTCGCAAAGCTCATCAAAAGCTTCGAGCGAAAAGAATGTGATCTGCCCTTTGTAATCTTCTTTGTAATCAAAGAAGCGGTCGCCCCGGACGCCATGACCAGCCACGCACTCAATCATCGAGACCTCAATCGTCGGATACTCATCCGGTTCGCGCTCGTGATGACCAAAAAAATTGTGCCCTCGCGAAATGTAAAGATGACAGATTTCCACCACGGCCATGATACCATCGCCGCCAAGCCATTTCACATGAAAGACCCCGGAATTGGATCGGAGAAAATCATCCGCCGAAAGCGCGATGGCGAAGTTGAGTACCAACCGGACGATTTAACGGTAGAAGAACCACTCGAGATTCGAATTGGCCGTAAGACTCTGGCGACGACAATGCGCACACCTGGCCGCGATGAAGAGCTCGCCGCCGGGTTTCTCGTTTCCGAAGGAATTGTGCGTAAGGCCGAACAGATCGCGAAAATTTCACGCCCAACTGAGTCGGTGAATCGCGAAAACATCATCGTCGTCGAACTCGCTGGAGGAATGAAATTGAAACTGAGTTCAGCGAAGCGATTTGGAACGATCTCAACCAGCTGCGGAATTTGCGGCAA
>JBAQJG010000696.1:0-5825 GCA_049300145.1 Chthoniobacterales bacterium
CAACACGGGCGCGCGCATGGCGACGATGATCGGCGTCATCGGGAAATCCACGCTTTATGCCGGGATCGGCGATGTGATTACAGCGAACGTGAAAGAAGCGAGCGCGACCGGAACGGTAAAGAAAGGCGAAGTCGTGCGCGCGGTCCTGGTTCGAACGAAGCAGCCAATCCGGCGCGAAGATGGCTCGCTCCTGCGCTTCGACAATAATGCCATCGTCATCATCGACAAAGATTTGAACCCGCGCGGCACCCGCATTTTCGGACCGGTCGCGCGCGAGTTGCGCGAAAGAAATTTTATGAAAATTGTCTCGCTCGCCCCGGAAGTTTTATGAATCGCATCAAGTTCCACGTTAAAAAAGGCGATCAGGTCGAGGTCATTTCGGGAAACTTCAGAGGTTCCTCAGGAAAGATTCTTGAAGTGTTGCCGCGCAAACAACGTGTGCTGATCGAGGGCGTGCGGATAATCAAAAAGCACCTGCGCAAGTCGCAGGACAATCCGAGCGGCAAGATCGCCGAACGCGAAGGCCCGATCCACATTTCGAACGTCAAATTGATCGAGCGAAACGAAAAACCGGTAAAAGAAAAGAAGAAGAAGGAAGCGGCGAAAGCGAAACCCTAAATGGAAAACGAATTTTATCGCGATTACAAAGAGCGGGTGATGCCGGCGCTGCAAAAGCAGCACGGCTACAAAAACGTGCACCAGGTTCCGAAGGTCGAGAAGGTGGTGATCAACACTTCGGTCGGCTCCCAGTCGGACGTGAAGCAGGCGCTGGAGGAGGCGAAGATGGAGCTCGCTTTGATCACCGGCCAACGGGCGATCGAAACGCGCGCCAAAAAAAGCATTTCGAATTTTAAGTTGCGCAAAGATCAGGCGATTGGCGCGAAGGTGACGTTGCGCGGCGAGCGCATGTACGAATTTCTTGAACGCTTCATTAAAGCGGCGCTACCTCGCATTCGGGATTTTCGCGGAGTTTCGCCGCGCTGTTTTGACAGCCACGGCAACTACACACTGGGAGTTTCTGATCAGTCGATTTTTCCTGAGGTGGAGCTCGATAAAATCAAGCGCAACATCGGATTTGATGTTACTATCGTCACGACCGCGCGGACGAACGAGGAAGCCAAATCGCTCTTGAGCGAAATGGGAATGCCGTTCAGCGACCGGGCCAGGAAACCTGCCGCGGGGCCGACCGCCTGATTTTCATGAGCACTGTTACTGATCCCATCGCCGATCTCCTCGCGCGCATCCGCAACGCTGCGCACGCGCAAAAGGTCGATATGTTCGTTCCGTACTCGAAGATCAAGACAGAGGTCGTCCGCATTTTGAAGGATGAAGGTTACATTTCCGAATACTCAATCGACACGAGCGCGGCGCATCCGCGCATTAAGATTACGAACAAAATGGTGAACCGCTCGAGCGCGATCATCGGCCTGCAACGCGTGAGTCGCCCGGGGTTGCGCCGTTACGTCGGCGCGGATGAAATCCCGCGCGTTCTCGGCGGGATGGGCGTGGCGATCCTTTCCACCCCGCGCGGGGTGCTGTCAGGGCGCGAAGCCAAGAAGCAAAAAGTCGGCGGCGAGCTGCTGGCCTACATTTGGTAAGAATTTTATGTCACGAATCGGAAACAAAGCAGTCGAGATCCCCGACAAGGTCAAAGTCAACATCGACAATGAGGGCGCCGTTTCCGTGGAAGGACCGAAGGGGAAGCTAAGCTGGCGGTTGCCGCGCGACATCACGGGAAGCGTGAAGGACAATCGCATTTCGCTGATGCGCGAAGCGGAGACGCGCAGTGTGAAAGCGTTGCACGGGCTTTCCCGCAGTCTCGTGCACAACATGGTGCAAGGCGTCAGTGAAGGTTTCAGCAAGCAACTCGAAATCGAGGGAGTTGGTTTCAAGGCCGCCGTGCAAGGATCGGCGCTCAATCTAAGCTTGGGTTTCTCTCACCCGGTTTTGTTTCCCATTCCCAAGGAAATCAAAATCACGATTGCCGAAGGTACAAAGCTCACGATCCAGGGGATCGACAAGAAGTTGGTCGGCCAAGTGACAGCGGATATCCGGCGTTTCTATCCACCGGAACCGTATAAAGGTAAAGGCGTACGCTACGCGGGCGAACAGATTCGTCGCAAGGTGGGCAAGACGGTTCAATAGATATGACGACGACCCGTAAAGCTGCGCGTCAGCGTGTTCATCAGCGGATAAGAAAAAAAGTTGCGGGCACAGCAGAACGCCCTCGGCTGGCCATTTATTTCTCCGGCAAACATGTCTACGCGCAAGTTGTCGATGATGATGCTGGCCGGACGCTGGCGGCGGCATCGACAACGGAACGTTCGTTGCTCGGTAAAAATAAAGCCGCGGCCAACCGCGTGACGGCGGCGACGATCGGCAAAGCCATTGCGGAACGCTCCCTCGCGAAAAAGATCGACAATATCGTTTTCGACCGCGGCGGATTTCTTTATCACGGAAAAGTCAAAGTTCTGGCGGACGCGGCCCGCGAAGGCGGTTTGAAATTTTAATTCATGGCACAACCAGGCACAGGCAGACGATCCGATTCGCGCAACGCGGATAGAACTCCGGCGGCGAAAGGCGATACGACTGAGAAAGTCGTTTTCATCAATCGCTGCGCGAAAGTGGTGAAAGGCGGGCGGCGTTTTAGTTTTAGCGCGCTGATCGTGGCCGGGGACCACGATGGAATGGTCGGGTGCGGATTTGGCAAGGCGAACGAAGTCTCGGAAGCCATTCGGAAGGCGTCCGAGGCGGCGCGCAAGTCGATGGAAAAAGTTTCATTGCACGAAAACACCATTCCACACGAGACGATCGGTCAGTACGGCGGTGGGCGCGTCTTGTTGCGGCCCGCTTCGCCAGGCACCGGCGTCATCGCCGGTGGCGGGGTGCGCGCGGTTGTGGAAGCGGCCGGCATCCGCGATGTACTCGCAAAGTCACTCGGCTCAAGCAATCATGCCAATGTCGTGAAAGCGACAATTGAAGCACTGCGCTCGCTGCGTCGCCGCGACGAAATTCTGAAAGTGCGCGGGATTCGATCCAACGACGGAAAGGCTGAGCCAACATGATGCGTCTTCATAATTTGCAGGCGCGTCCAGGTTCGCGGCATCGCGTCAAACGCCTCGGCTGCGGCGAAAGTTCCGGACACGGAAAGACAAGCGGCAAAGGTCATAAAGGGCAAAAAGCGCGCTCCGGCGGCAGCATTCGGCTCGGATTCGAAGGTGGGCAGATGCCGCTGATTAGGCGATTACCCAAGCGTGGATTTAACAACGCGGCATTTCACAAACGGTACGCGATCGTGAATCTTGATGATCTCGGTGATTTTAAGGCCGGCACAATTGTAAACGAGCAGTTGCTGCGCGAGTCGAAGCTCGTGCGCGGCCATTTTGCGGGAATCAAAATTCTTGGCGACGGCGAGTTGAAGCATGACCTGAAGGTCGAAGCCGATAAAGTCAGCGCGGCAGCCCGGGAAAAAATCGAGAAGGCCGGTGGGACAATTACCCTGCGGGACGGTCGACCTCGGTCGGAAACGTCTAAAGATGTCGATCTAGCGGTGGAAGCGACACCGAGGAAAAGATCGGCAAGTAAAGCTGCGGCAAAGCCGAAATCGCAGACGAAGAAGAAAACCTCGCGGAAGAGCTAGCGCTCGGCGCGTGATGCTTCACATTTAGCGGATGGTCTCGGCGTTCTTAAACTCGGTCAAGATACCGGAGTTGCGGCGGCGCATTCTGTTCACGCTCGCCGTGATTGTGATCGTCCGGTTAGGCGCTGCGATTACGACGCCTGGAGTCAATCAGGCTGTGCTGCAAGAGTGGTTTCGCAGCGCGCTCACGGAAAAATCCGGAGGCGGCGTGGCGGCGCTTTTCAATTTGTTCAGCGGCGGCGCGTTGGAAAATTGCGCGATCTTTTCGCTCGGCATCATGCCCTACATCAGCGCGTCGATCATGATGCAGTTGCTGACCGCAGTCATTCCGCAACTTGGCCGGCTGGCGCGGGAAGACGGCGGCCGGCAAAAGATCATGCAGTTGACGCGTTACGCAACGGTTGGCCTTTGCATTTTTCAAGGCTATCTGCTGGCCGTTTCATTTCAGCACCCCGAATCGTATCACACGATGTTGCCCGGAATCACGGACACGATCAGGAATCTCGGCGTCCCGCTGGTGGAAGATCCCGGCTGGACCTTTCGAATCGTAACGGTGATTTCGTTGACGACCGGGACACTGTTTTTAATGTGGCTGGGCGATCAAATTACCGAGCGTGGGATCGGAAACGGCATTTCGCTGATCATAACGATCGGCATTGTCGCGCGGTTGCCTGCTGCGCTTGCACAAGCGTGGAAGACCTTTGTGCCGTCAGCGCAAACCGGCACCAGCCAAGTCAACCCGGCCATTCTTGTGCTGATGGTAGCGTTTTTGTTTATTGTCATCGCGGCGGTGATCGCGATTACCCAGGGTGTGCGCAAGGTCACTGTGCAGTACGCGAAGCGCGTAGTCGGCCGAAAAATGTACGGCGGCCAGACTCAGTACATGCCATTGAAAGTGAACTATGCGGGCGTCATGCCGATCATTTTCGCCTGGGCACTGCTTTTGTTTCCGACGACGATTGTCGGGTTCGCCTTCAAGAACAGTCCAACGGCGGCGCGCATCGCCAGCGCTCTAAACAACGGCTGGCCACATTACGTCGTTCTGGCGGCAATGATTTTCTTTTTTAGTTACTTTTGGGTCGCAACGCAGTTTCAACCGGCGCAAATCGCGGACGACCTAAAGAAGTACGGCGGTTACATCCCCGGCGTGCGGCCAGGAAAACCGACTTCGGATTTTCTCGACTTCACGATGACGCGATTGACTTTCGCCGGCGCCGCTTTTCTGACGTTAATTGCGGTTCTGCCAAGTGTTCTTAGTCAAAGCTTGCAAGTTCCGATGATCACGGCGCAATTTTTCGGCGGCACAAGCTTGTTGATCATCGTTGGCGTAATGCTCGATACCATGCGCCAGGTGGAAACACATCTAATCCAGCGGCATTACGATGGCTTTTTGCGCAAAGGCCGCATTCGCGGGCGAGCATTTGATCGCGCTTCCTACAGCCGGGGCGAAGCGGCGGAGCGTGGCACGCTCATGTGGCTCTATGTCGGCATCGCAGCGCTCGTCATCGCCGGGGTCGCGATTTTTCTTTACGGACGCTAGTAGGTGAAAAGGCGACTAGTTCTTCTCGGCGCGCCCGGTTCCGGGAAAGGGACGCAGGCGGAAATGATTACGCGCCAGTTCGGCATCCCGGTGACATCGCCAGGCGCGATCTTGCGTCGGGAAAAAGACCTCGGCACGCCGCTCGGATTGGAGACTGCTGAAATCACTCAGCACGGCGGCCTGGTCTCGGACAAGATCATCATTGAATTGATCGAAGACTGGCTGCGTTTGCATGGCGGACATGGGTTTGTATTTGATGGATTTCCCAGAACGCTGCCGCAGGCGGAGAGTTTATTGTCGATCTTGACCCGGCTTCGCACGGCGCTTGATTTGGCAATTTGGCTCGAAGTTTCGGAAGAAACTGTGCGCGCGCGAATTGCCGGCCGGCTCCAATGCCGGGGGTGTGGGTTTACCACAAGTCTTACGAGCGCCAAGTTCGCGGAGCGGTCGGTGTGTCCTTATTGTGATGGGCCGCTGGTGCGACGGAATGACGACGACTTCAGTGTCTTACAGACGCGACTTGGAGAATTTGCAAGCAAAACGCAACCGTTGGCCGACTTTTACGAAAAGATGTCGATCTTGCGCCGGATCGACGGGAATCGTGATCGCGAAGCGGTCTTCAGCGACATTTCGCGCTTGATCGAG
>JBAQJG010000697.1:0-7809 GCA_049300145.1 Chthoniobacterales bacterium
AGCCAAAACTGCTCGATCGGTGCGCCAGCTTTTGCGCCTCAGGCATTACAGCCTCCGCACGGAGGAAGCTTATCTGGCCTGGATGAAGCGCTTCACTCTTTCCCATAGCAAACGCCATCCTCGCGAACTCAACGAGAGAGACAGAGCCTCCAACGCAGAGGCTCACACCTCGCCCGAAAACTCAACCAACAACTCCTGAAAGCCGCTTGAAAATCCTACCAATAACTCCTACCCAAATCCTTGACGGACTACCTCAGATGTATGGTTAGGCGTAGCGGTCGAAATAGTCCCGTGCGGTGGAACTACGAATCTGTGGAATTGGATGCGGCATGGCTGTGTGCCCAGTCGAGAAAAACACGAAGTATCTGCTGTAAACGCCCCGGATCGCCTGCGCCTTCGAACCGACCTTCTCTCACAGTGCACCGCAACCAAGGACCTTTCGGGTCAAGCTCGTTCTGATCGCCCTCAGAAAGAGTGGAAAATGGAACGTGCTCTAACTCCGTTCCATGCAAGTCGATCTTGATCCACCATCCAGGATTATCGAGCGATTCAATCGTGATGCCGTACTGATGCTCCCGCTCTCCATCGCAGTGCGCTGCGTACCAATTCTGAAGCTCAGGCAATTCGTTCATCGGGAAGGATCCGAGCTAAGGCTTAACAAGGTTTATGCCGAATTAATCGGCTATCTGGACTATAGACGGAAAAAAGCGGGCTGCTCATTGTTGCATTGATTGTCACCTTTTGCGAAGGCGTCATGCTGACGACGATTCAAACAACGTATGGGAGAATTGGTTGGCTCGTTCTGGCGATTGCGACCGGAATCTTCGTCTGCTGGCTTGCACATTTAGCAAACCGCGGTGTCGATCAGCACGAGACCGACCGGCTAAACTGTCAAATTCGCAGATAATAGGTAGGGCGCGGAGACACTTTCCATTTTGATTGGCTTGGAAGGCACCGCATACTTCTACGTGATGGAAACAACGACGCCCGACGCAGTTGACGAACTGCTTCAGACTTACGGCGAGACCGGTGGCATCAATTATCTCGATGCTGCGGCTACTTTGCCGTCGCGGCTCGCGGTCGAGGCGGCCTGTGCCGAACTCATGAGCTTGATGTTCCCGGGCTTTCGCAGCGAGGCGCTGGTGAGTTCGGAAGATTTGGCCGAGACGACGCGCACTCGAATGAGAAATTTGCGCGCGCGCCTCAAGACTGAAATTTGCCGGAGTCTCGGAAAAATTCCCCCGAACGAAGCGATCGAAACAAGAGCGGATGAAATCTTGTCCTCATTCCTGTCGAAATTGCCGCACCTGCGCCGCGTTCTTTGGACCGACATCGATGCCGCTTACGAAGGTGATCCCGCTGCAAAAAGTTACGAGGAAATCATTCTCGCGTATCCGGCGCTCGAAGCGATCGCGATTTATCGAATGGCGCATGAACTTTACGACAAAGTGCCGCTTGTTCCCCGCATCATGACGGAATGGGCGCACAGCCGCACCGGCATCGACATTCACCCAGGCGCGAAAATCGGCGCGCATTTCTTCATCGATCACGGAACCGGCGTCGTGATCGGCGAAACTTCCGAAATTGGTTCACATGTAAAACTTTATCACGGCGTGACGCTCGGCGCCCGCAGCTTCCAAAAAGATGAACACGGCAAAATCAAGAAGGGCGGCAAGCGCCATCCGACAGTCGGGGACGACGTGACAATTTATCCGGGTTCGACGATTCTCGGCGGCGAAACCATGATTGGCGCAAGATCGACAATCGGGGGAAACGTTTTTCTAATGCAAAGCGTCCCGCCTGATTCGCTCGTTTATTACGAGGAAACGCAACTCAAGATTGTGCCAAAGCGAAATCACAAACCGTCGAGCCTGAGCGACGAATTTCACGAATGATTTACCTCGATTACAACGCTACCACTCCGCTGTGCAAACCAGCGCGCGACGCGATGTTGCCGTATCTCGACGAATTTTTCGGTAATGCTTCGAGCATTCACCAGGCTGGACGTCATGCGCGCGCCGCAATCGATACTGCTCGCGACAAAATCGCTGGCCTGCTGCGGGCAAAGCCGCACGAAATTATTTTCACGAGCGGCGGGACCGAATCGTGCAATCTCGCGGTGTTCGGCCTCGCGCGATGTCGATCTTCGCGCGGCGGTCACATCGTTTCGAGCAAGACCGAGCATCACGCGGTCCTCAACTCGATCGAGCATTTGGAGAAACACGAAGGATTCGAGGTCACCTGGCTCAACCTTTCGGAAAACGGCATGGTCGATCTTGATCAACTCGCCGACTCGATTCGGCCGGAAACGCGACTGGTTTCAATCATGACTGCGAACAACGAAACCGGCGTGATCCAGCCGATGTCGGAAATCTCGAAAATCTGTCGTGAACGCGGAGCGCTTTTGCACAGCGATATGGTACAGGCATTCGGCAAGATCGATCCCGCAGGCGCGGGACTCGTCGACGCGGCCAGTTTCGCCGCGCACAAATTCTACGGGCCGAAGGGCTCGGGATTTCTTTTCCTCCGAAGCGGATTGTCGATCCAACCGATCATGTTCGGCGGCGCGCACGAAAACGAACGGCGTCCCGGAACAGAAAATGTCGCGGCGATCGCTGGCATGGCCGCGGCCGCGGAATTTGTTTTAGCGAATCGTCAGACGGAACAAGATCGACAACTGAAGCTGCGCGATGAGCTTTGGAACTTGATTTCGCAAAATGTGCCGGACGCGAAACTCAACGGCGACGAAACACTTCGACTCGCGAACACGCTCAACGTGAGCTTGCTTGGGATCGATTCCGAAACGCTGTTGATCGCGTTCGATCTTGAAGGCGTTTGCGCGTCGAGCGGCTCGGCTTGCATGGTCGGATCGGTGGTAGCGTCGCATGTTTTGCTGGCGATGGGACTGCCGATGGAACGCGCGCGCGCGGCCGTTCGGTTTTCGTTAGGCAAATGGACGACGGCCGATGAAATCAAGAGGACCGGCGAGATCGTTCGAAAAATCGCTGAGCGTCTGACCAATCGCAAAAGTGCGTATGCCGTTGTTGCTTAGGTGCGAGCCGCACAGGCGGTGTCACAAACACCAGCAGCTTCATTTCGACTTCGATCTCGATCCTGCAGGTGGAACGCGTTGTCCTCAACGCGTTGGTAAAAGTTTGGCGGCTTCGCCGCTTGATTTAACATCGTCTTCGGAGAAGGCGATCCACCTTTCTTCCGCTGACGCGCTCGAAGAAAAATCGCACGAATTGTTGCGCCAACTCGGCGCCGCAAAACTTGCGCGCGAGCTTCGCGTGGAATGGAATCCGCATATGCGGACCGCTGCTGGTCGCGCTGATTATCGGAAAAAACTAATTTCGCTCAACCCGCTGCTTCTGGATCTCGCCTCTGTTAACGGCCACTCCGGCTCGGAGATCGATCGCACGCTCCGGCACGAGCTTGCGCATCTGCTCGCGCAGTTCCGGGTCGGCCGGCGCCGAATCTTACCGCATGGCGCAGAATGGCGCGATGCATGTCGCGATCTTGGCATTGGCGACGAAGTGCGCTGTCATAACTTACCGTTCCAAGCAAAAAGGTATGCAGCGCGTTTCGTTTATCGATGTCCCAACTGTCGCCGCGATTTCCAACGCGTGCGCCGGGTGCGGGGCGCGGTTGCTTGCCTGGCTTGCTGCCGTGCGCACAACCGTGGGAAATTTGATGCACGCTTTCGATTGCAGCTCTGTAGCGGCGGTCTCTGACTGCCGGTCGAATCAATAATGCGACGCTCATAGAGCGCCGCTACAGTATTTCCTCGTCTTTCGCGGCTTTTTCTCCGCGCAATTTCGCCTGGATAAACATGTCGATCGCGCCGTCCATCACTGCTTGAACATTGCTGGTCTCCGCGCCGGTGCGGTGGTCCTTCACCATTTGATACGGTTGGAAAACGTACGAGCGAATTTGGCTGCCCCAGGCGATGTCGCCTTTCTCGCCATATTGCCGGTCAATCTCGGCGCGCTTTTTGTCCTGCTCAATTTCGTACAGTTTCGCTTTCAACATTTTGAGCGCGAGCTCGCGGTTGCGCCCCTGACTGCGCTCCGCCTGGCAGGCAACGACGATGCCGGTCGGCTTGTGTGCGATGCGCACGGCGGTTTCGACCTTGTTGACGTTTTGCCCTCCTTTTCCGCCGCTACGGAAGGTGTCGATCTCCAGATCGGCCGGGTTAATTTCGATAGGCGCGGAATCGGCGATCTCCGGCACAACATCGACGCTGGCAAAGGAAGTGTGGCGGCGTTTGTTCGCATCGAAAGGCGAGATGCGCACCAACCGATGCACGCCGCGCTCGGTTTGAAGATGACCGTAGGCGTATTCGCCACTTACCAGCAACGTGGCCGATTTGATGCCGACTTCTTCGCCGACCTGTAGATCGACAATCTGCGATTTGAATCTATTGCGCTCGATCCAACGTTGATACATGCGCAAGAGCATGTCCGCCCAATCGCACGATTCCGTCCCGCCCGCGCCGGAATGAATAGTCACGAACGCATTGGCGCGATCGTTTTCGCCGGAAAGAAATTGGCGCAGCTCAAATTCCTCGAGTTTGCGGACGAGCCGGTCGTGCTCGGCGGCGACTTCATGCTCGGCGCGGGTGCGCGCAGCGGCGTCTGTTTCTTCGGCGGCTAATTGTTGCAATGCCCCGAAGTCTTCAACTTCACGTTCCAATTCGCGCAAGGGATTGATGAGCGAGCGCAAGCGGGAGACTCCCTCGACATCGGCTTGGGCGCGTTCGCGGTTCGACCAAAAATCCGGGGCGCTCATCCGCCCCTCAAGTGCGGCTAAATCATTTTGCAGCTTGGAGAGGTCAAAGAAACCTCCCCAAGTCGCGGACACGCGATTTCAAATCTTCGGCATCGGCTGGCGGAAGCTCGACTGGCATGTTCGGAAGATAGGCATCCTGCCTGTCCGGGCAAACGGGCGTCTCGCCTGTTTGTTTAAGATCGACAGGCTAGGAAGCCTGTCTGTATATGACAGTCAGGATGACTGTCTTCCTAGCGCGTGGAATTGTCGCGCTTGTTCTTGTCCGCCTGCGCCGGCTCGAGACGAAAAATCGTTTCGCCTTCTTTCATGAGATCGAGACGATCACGGGCGATGGTTTCGAGATAAGTCGCATCGGTCTGAAGCAGGGTCACTTCGCGGGTCCGATGAGCGAGCAAGACCTTCTGCTCGTTCACTTGCGCTTGCAGATGGTCGATCTCGGCGCCGCTTTGCGTCAGCTTCTTGTACGGTGGAACAAACAAACTCACGATCACGAGCCAGAGTGCGAGGATGAGTAAGGCACGCAGGAGCCGGTTCAATCGCTGCCAAACGGTGGCTTCGCGACGCGCACGGAAATCGCCGTAGGTCTGATCCACTTAGCGCATCTTACCGCCGTAAACGGCTTTGTCACCAAGTTCTTCCGCGATTCGCAGAAGCTGATTATATTTCGCCACCCGATCAGTCCGGCAAAGTGAACCGGTCTTGATTTGGCCCACATTTGTCGCGACCGCGATGTCGGCGATGGTTGTGTCCTCGGTTTCGCCGGAGCGATGGCTGATCACCGCGGTGTACTTATTCTTCTTCGCGAGATCGATCGCTGCCAAAGTTTCCGTGAGCGTGCCGATCTGGTTCACTTTCACCAAAATCGAATTCGCCACATGCTCGGCGATTCCTTTGCGCAAGAATTCGACGTTGGTGACAAAAATATCGTCACCGACGAGTTGAATTTTGCCGCCGAGACGCGCGGTCAACTTTTTCCAACCGGTCCAGTCATCTTCGGCGCAGCCGTCTTCAATCGAGATGATCGGAAAACGCGAGCAAAGATTGGCATAGTACTCAATCAACTCTTCAGCGGTCCGTTTTGAGCCATCGGATTTTTTGAAAATATAAACCTCGCGCTCGCGGTCGAAAAATTCCGAGGAGGCGGGATCGAGCGCGATAAAAATTTGCTGGCCAAGTTTATAACCAGCTTTCTCAACCGCGGCCGCAATCGATTCGAGCGCGTCGTCCACCGATTTCAATTGCGGCGCGAACCCGCCCTCGTCGCCGATCGCGGTCGAAAGATGTCGATCTTTCAACACGGACTTGAGCGCGTGAAAAACTTCTGCGCCATAACGCAGGGCTTCGGCAAACGTCGGCGCGCCGCGCGGCACGATCATAAATTCCTGAAAGTCGATTGGCGCGTCGGAGTGCACGCCGCCGTTTAGGATGTTCATCATTGGCACAGGTAGAACTCTCGCGTCCACGCCGCCGAGATAACGAAAGAGCGAAAGATTCGCAGAGACCGCAGCGGCATGCGCGACGGCGAGGGAAACGCCGAGGAGCGCGTTCGCCCCGAGATGTTTTTTGTTCCGCGTGCCGTCCAGATCAATCATCTTGTTGTCGATCTTTGTCTGGTCGCGCGCATCCCAACCCTCGAGCGCGAGAGCGATAATTTCATTCACATTAGCGACTGCTTTCGTCACGCCTTTGCCGCCGTACCGTTTCTTGTCGCCGTCGCGCAATTCCCAAGCTTCGTGCTCGCCGGTGCTGGCGCCGCTCGGAACCGCCGCGCGGCCAAGCGCGCCACCTGCAAGTCGCACATCCACTTCGATGGTCGGATTACCGCGCGAATCCAGAATCTCGCGCGCGGTTATTTGGCTGATGTTACTTTTTCCCATCGGAATCGCCGTTGGCCGCGTCATGATGCGCGGCCGTCGCATCTCGTTCAATCAATCTTTGTACAGCAACTCACGCGAGACGCTGATGATAAAGCGTTGGATCAACGGCGGCGGCCATCGCTTCGAGATTCAAGTTCGCCTGAAGAAATGCGTTCACTTCTTTGGCAACTTCGAGCGGCTCATTCAGGGCGCGATGGTAATCAATCGCCAAAAATGAAAAGTCCGGTTGCGCTGCCAACCATTGTTCGAGTTGTTCGAGCTGGCTCCGGAAAATCTTTGCCAGCGTGGCGTCGTCCGCACTGGTCTTCCCTTCGCGCTCCAGCATTGCGCGCTGACTGGAGAGAATCTCTTCCATGGGCCGCTTCATTAGAAGCAATCGATAATTAAACTGGCCGGCGGCAGGAAGTTCGCGCACGAGAACATGAATGATTTTGACGGCGCGCCCTTGCGCTTGCTCGATCCAACTCCGGTCGTGGCGAAGGCGCTTCACCGGATCGAATTCAAAGTAACCGCGCGGGTTGCTCTCATCTGCGACGCGCAAGTTGTCCGTTAACGGCGGGATACCGCCGGCGGCCAGCATTTGCATCATGAGCGAGGTGCCCGAGCGCGGCAGGCCGCTGACAACAGTGATGAACTCGCTTTTTATGCACGACGAATAATGAGTGATAAGTGATAAGTAAAGACAGCGATAATCTTGTCACTTGTCCCTGGGGTGCCGTGCATTGGGCGACAAAGCTTCGTCACTTGGAATGGCCGGGACCGGTTGAGTCCCTTTTCCGATAGCGCGCCGGATTTTGCCGATGCAGCGAAGCATCGATGACCGCCGCCATTTTCTCCGATACGGAATTCGTTCTCGATTATCTCGCTCTCGGAATCAGCCTGACGGTCGTGTTGTCACGAAAGAAACCCATTTGTTGCTGGAGCGCCGCTCCGGATTGCTCGACCAGATTGGAATCACCCGATTTCACAACCTGCCCAACGGTACGAAGTGCCGCATTGCGTTTGGTTTCCGACGCCTCACAAACCAATGCCAGAGGCTTGTGAGATTCTCGCTGGCAATCTTGCCGGGTGCAGGTACGCTAGCAAATGAATCGCTGTGCGGGTTTTGTGACCGCGGGTTCCGTGCTGGCCTGCTGCGCCC
>JBAQJG010000698.1:0-2311 GCA_049300145.1 Chthoniobacterales bacterium
GACTATAACGAGGCAGAGACCGATGCGCTCCGAATCGGGAGCGGGAATTCGACCGAATTGAAATCGTAGGCGGCGATTCCGAAAGCCATTAGCGCGCTCAGCGTATTAACACCTTCTGATTGCATTCGGAAGCAGCCCGCCCGCTTTCAAGCGATCGATGCAGTTGTCCAGGTCGCGGATGTCGAATCGTGTCAGGCGATCGCCGCGAATGAACGCCTTGAGCCATTTCGCGCGCTCAAATTGCCGCGGCAACTCCTTGTTGCCGAGGCAGGCGGCTGCTTCGTCAAGCGAAAATCTCCTTTTTGAATTGACTATACTTCATGGTGGCTGGCTCCAGTTTCCCCGCAATGCGCCTTACCCTTGTTCCAGCTTGGGAGCAGGTGGCGCATTTCTTCGGCTGCGCCAGATTCTGCGCGTGAAATCCTAGCGACCTCTTTCCTGGCGGAAGGAGCAGGTGTCAAGGTGGAGCGCAGCGAAGTGAGCAATACCTTTACAGCGCGCACCGAGCCATAAAATAGGGAGCGATTCACGCGCAGTTGCCAGCGTAAGGGATTCTAAGCATACCGCAGTGATCGCGCGTTTGTCGGAATGAAGAGCGCAGCGCAGCCTGCGGAGTTGCGGCGAAGGGAAGACAACGCGCGATGACTGCATTTCTGGAAAGGGGAGAGCAAAGTCTTTGAGCTTTCGAAGAGAGGAGCCGCGCGGCGCGGAAGACCGAACGAAGAAGATCAATGTCTTTGCGAGATGGGGTGGAAGCGCTTGAGAGTGGAGTTCTCGCGCTCGCTATCGATGGCGCGACGAAGGATGCGACGATCTGAGATACGCCGAAGTTCGTAACTGTTTCCGCCGCCGCCTTCGCCGCCGATGACAAGATTGCTTTGTTTGCTCATTGGAAGGTGCGTTGACTAGAGGTTGTTGGCGTCTACGACGGGTTGATCCCGCGTGCGCGGACCAGCTGGTGGTGGTTCCATCGACCGCGGTCGAGGTTGTTGATTGAGAGGTTGTCGAGGATGCGACGATCGCCGGAACAGCTGCAGGTTCGCCGACGATTCACTTTCTGAACACGACCGCGTCCGCGATCGAATCGCTGACGTTGTCGTGGTGGTGTTCAAGTATTGGTGACCTCCGTGAGACAGCGTGCAATCGTGGCGGCGCTTACAGCCACGTCGACGGTTGCGAGCAACTCGCGAATCGCGCGGAATCAAGCTCTCTTTTGTCGCTGCTCGACGTTGCCGTTTGTCAGCGCATCAATTTGCGATGTCGGTTCGGTGATCGCAGCGCGAATGCGCGGACAGCGTCGGTTCAAACGTTGCGTGGCCGTGGCGCCGTTAGTGGGGGTCCAGCATCGATTCAGCAGCGATTCAGCGACGAACCGGAATTTCCTTAGTTTGGCTAAGGGGTAGGGCGTCCCCCAAATACAGATAAGCCCACGGTTCCTCCGTGGGCGAAAGCATTTCGGTCGCCGATGCGACCGGATGTGGCGGTAACTCGCCTCGATTCCTATGCGGATTCGGCACGGACTTGCCGATGAAACACAATTAGAGGTTTGGCGCGGAATCGCGCGTGCTGCGTTCTTGATCGTTTATCTGTTGCTCCCGCTCCGGTGCGCGATCGAAGCTCCCAATGCGGTTGTGTTGTTGCGCGCTTTGGAAATCGCGCGGGGCAGGTTCATCGAAAACTCGGGCCATAATTATGTAACAAGATGAGTTGCTGCCTTGACAATGGCGAGTGAAAAACGCAGTTGCCGAACGTTCATCAAACCGCTATCAACGACGCATGGATATATCGCTTAAGTCACTGGAAGAAGCCGTCAGCATCCGACGGCGAATTGGGTCACTTGAAAAACGTCTTGATGCCACTTTGCGGACTTCCCCTTCAAGGTTCCCAACTGGCAGAGGCAAACAAAGGATGTCAGACCAAGCGCGGGCAAAAATTGCCGCTGCGATGAGGGCACGATGGGCCAAAAGAAAGGAAAGGAGAGTACCTGCCTCGACTACAAAAAGGAAAGGCGGAATTACCGCGGCGGGAAGGAAAAAGCTTTCACAGTTGATGAAGGCGCGGTGGGCGGCAAGAAGGAAAGGCCGAAAGAAGTAATTACTCGCAGCAGGGTCTTCAGTCAGTCGTCGGCTGCATCGTCTAGATGACATGTAAGGAGTGCAGGTGAGTGGTTTAAGCTCGCCCGCACTTATGTATCAACTTAATACAACAGAGTTGTCCTCACCTCAGATCCCATCTCGGTGAATAGAGCGTCCTCCTGGAAGGAGGTCTGATCCAGGCCCTTGCCCACCGAGCGTGCGGCACACAGCTGGCT
>JBAQJG010000699.1:0-5807 GCA_049300145.1 Chthoniobacterales bacterium
GATAAATTCGATAGATGTCGCGCGCGCCCTGTTTATTCGGGCGATTAACTTTTATTTTTCGATCAATACGCCCGGGACGCAGAATTGCGGGGTCGATCAGGTCGGCGCGATTGGAAGCGAGAATAATGACGACATCGTTGAGTGAATCGATTCCGTCCATTTCCGAGCAAAACATCGGCACCAGCGTGGAAAGAATGTTGGAGTAGCGCGAGGCGCGGCGTGTCCCAAGAATCGATTCCGCTTCGTCGATGAAGACAAACGGCATGAAACCTTCCCGGCGTTTTTCGCGCGCGGTAGCGAAAACTTCGCGCACCATGCGTTCCGATTCGCCCACCCACATGTTCAAAATCTCCGGGCCTTTCACGTGCATGAAATATTCCGTCATTTCTGCGCCAGTTTTTTCGCGGAGCTGTTTCGTTAAATTGTACGCGGTTGCTTTCCCGATGAGCGTTTTGCCGCACCCGGGCGGGCCATAAAGCAGAAAACCTTTCGGTGTCACGTGCTGAAATTTTTTGAAAAGATCGACATGCAAAAGCGGGAGCTCGATCGCGTCCTTGATTGCCTGAAGCGCCGTCTCTTGTCCGCCCACTTTTCCCCAAGGCAGTTCCGGCACGACATCGAGGTAATGCTCGTGCGATTTTGTGCGGGCGAGCATTTCGAGCGCCATGCGGTAGTTTGGATCGACACGAACTTCGTCCCCCGATTTCAATGTCGATGTGGCGAGATCGGCTGAGCGTTGGAGGACCATCGATTGCAGTCCGTGCTCGGAACCGACACGTAATCGATCATCGCTCAGGACTTCGGTGATTTTCGTTACCGGACCCGCGGTTTCGAATCCGAGATCGCCGACAATGACATAGGCTTCATTGACCAGCACGCGTGTTCCCTTTTTCAATTTCGCGAGCGGGATGCGCGGATCGACATTGCAATAATAATCGGCCCCGCCCACGACGATGTGGGCGGTGTCGCGCGAGGTCGCCCCGAGAAATGTGCCGATGCGATTCGCGGGTGAAGTCACTTTTTTGATGACTTCCTCCAGCTTCTCGATCATCCGGCGCGCTTCGACCATCGTCTCTTCCCGATCCGATAGTTCCGGTCGTAGATCGAGCAACTCACGTCGGACTGGATCGCCTGGTGGTAGAGAAGCAATGACGCGATCAAACGAATCGAGAAGATTGCGTATCCCCGAGTTTTCTTCCCCGCCCTCGAATCCTTCGCTGCGCTCGTCGCTCATTTATGGTTTGGGTCAACCCGCCGAACCGACGTCATTATAACTTTGTCGTGTCCGCTCCGCAATGCCTGCTCGCGAATGCTTTCGGAGTTCGTCAGATCGAGCACTCACAATATTCAACGGACGATTTCAATTCGGGTTGCGGTGGAATGTAGCGGGGGTTGTGCCAACCAGACCGAATCTTTCGAAGAGGTCTCTGGCACAAACACCTCTGCAGTTGTGATTCGACCCCCGACACGCCGCAAAAAAAGTTGAAGCTCTGCAACGGGCGACCTACCCTGCTACGCTTTTTTCGAGGAGCCTTAGCTCAATTGGTTAGAGCGCCGCCCTGTCACGGCGGAGGTTGCGGGTTCGAGCCCCGTAGGCTCCGCGGAACAGATTCGAGATCCTTGCCTCATCGCCTTCGGCCGCATCGCAATCACGGCTAAACCGTCTCGCAGATTCGATTCAGATGTATGAAGAAATACATTTGGATTCTGAGTGGCGTTGCGCTTCTTGCAGCCTGCGAGCAGAAAGAGACGACGGTCAATCCGCCCGCCGAGAAAAAAGAAAGCAACACCACGATCGTGAAAGAATCGCCCGCTCCTTCCACTGAGACCGAAACGAAGACGAACATCAATATCACGACTTCGCCCACTCCGTAAGTTCGGAGTCAGAGGCTTCGCAAAATTGATCTAAGCAGGGGAAATCGCAGGAACGCTTGATCCGCGCTGACGGTTTGGAATCTTTTCGCGTGACTTAGATCTTGTGACGAAACGGTCGCATCGCCTGAGTTAATTTTCGCAGACCCAACTCAAGGCGAGTTTTTACCGTGCCTAGAGGAGCGCGCGTTGCGGCGGCGATTTCGCAATGGCTTAATCCGTTAAAAAACGAAAGCCTGATCGCCTCGCCTTGAAAGGGCGGAAGAAGTTGGAATTTTTCCTCGAGAAATCGCCTCAGATCTGTTCGGGTCACTTCTTCATCGACGTAACGGTGATGCACTCCGTTAAGGTGTTGCGGTAGCTGCTTTTCAAACCGCTCTTTGGCGCGGCAATAAGCCTGACGCCGGCGCAGCCGATCAACGGCGCGGCGACGGGCAATGGTCATTAACCAACTGAGCGGCTTGCCGGCTTCGGGCGAATAACGCACGGCGCTGTGCCAAATCTGGATCATGATCTCCTGCAGCACATCATCGACTTCTCCATCTTCCTGCACGACGGTGCCGATGACCGATTTGAGGCGCTGCCCATAACGGACAAAAAGTTCGGTAAGAGCCTGGTCCTGACGGTTTGTAATTCCCGCGATGAGCGATTCATCGCAAGCCTGTGCGACAGCGGCGCTATTCAATCGCGGTTTTATCATGAGTCGGAGCCTGGGAAATCGTTGTTGCGTGGTGGCATGTAGAATCTCTTTGGATTCAGGAAGATGCCGAGGGCGAAACAGCCGACAATCGGGCTGGCCACCGGTTGCGCTGTCGGTTAAATTCCTATGCGCGCATTCTGCCGCATCCGAAATTTGATCCACTGCTCAGTCGCTCAAACCTGATAGTGGATTTGTGAAGCAAGTGCTGTGCAGCGCGACAGCTACGGGACGAGGCCACGATATTTTGATAACACTTCGTCAGTCGGCAGGGCCCAATCCATCGGGATGGAATGGCAACCCTTGGTGGGACAGATAATGCGTAGCGGGCCGCTGCGTCGCGTGCCATCGATCACTTGGATTTCATATCCGGTAATAATCTTGCCGCAACAGAGACAGTAACGTTTGTCATCCAGCGACTTCCATCTCCGGAATTGATCGAGTCGCCGCAGCACGTCCAGTTTATCCGCGTCAGATAATGGAATGGTATCCAGCACCAACATGCCAAAGGATGTATCAGTCTGCTTTTTTTCTACAATCGGACGACCGACTGATCCAACGCTCAGTAGAATCCTTACCGTTGCACAGACTTGGTTGCTCCGATCCGCCGGTTGTGCGTCAATCGTGTTAGCGCGTGGTATTCGGCACGCTCTGGAAAAACAAGAGGAAGGTCAGGAGATCGGGTTAAACTGTGGCATCGGACAAACCTTGCTGCGGCGAACTATTTAGGGCGACGATGAAAAAACACAAACAGCCCGCTCGCGATGCAAGAGCGCCGGCGCGCAACGGGGCAAGGCCTGATTCCGGCCCTCGCAGGAGACGCCCTTCTGGTTCCCCTACCGGTTTACGGCACTCGAAAACCGATCTGAAACAGGCAATTCAACGACATGTCGATCGTACCGCGCAGAAGCGGACGGAAGAAGCGATCCGCCAATCGGAACTGCGCTATCACACCTTGTTCGATCTTGTCCCGGTGGCTGTCTATGCGTGCGATGCGGACGGCTTTATTCAAGAGTTCAACCAACGCGCGGTGGAATTGTGGGGGCGTGAACCGAAAAAGAACGATCCGAAAGAGAAATTTTGCGGCTCGTTCAAGATATTTTCTTCGGACGGCCGCTCGATGCCGCACGCAAAATGCCCGATGGCGCGAGTATTGAAAGGCGAGACCCTCGAGGCGGGCGACCTAGAAATACTGGTCGAGCGACCGGACGGCTCGCGCCGGAACGTTATCGTCAATCCGAGATCCTTGCGCAACGAGCGCGGCAAAATCGCCGGAGCAATCAATTGCCTTTACGATGTCACTGAGCGGAAGCGGGCTCACACCGAGTTAGAAAAAGCCAAAGGTTTTCTGGAAACACATGTGCGCGAACGGACGGCGGAAGTGCGCGCGGCCAATAAAGACCTGGAAGGTGAGATCCGCCGGCGCAAAGGGCTCGAGGGACAGATTCTTGAAATCAGCGATCGCGAACAACAGCGCCTTGGGGAGGAGTTACACGATGGACTTTGTCAGCATTTGACGGCGATCGGCTTCATGGCAAAGGCGGCCGCGTTGCGGTTAAAGGATCATCGTGTTTTCCAAGTGGATGATGTCGAAAAAATCGCCGAGTTAATAAACGCCGCCGCGAATGATGCCCGCAATATCGCTCGTGGTTTGCATCGTATCGATGTCGATTCAGCCGGGTTCTTAGACGCGCTGCGAGATTTGGTTGACCGCGAGATTTGGAAGACACCCTGCCGGCTGCAAATCAACGAACCGTTTGAAATCGAGGATGATGCTGCCGCGGCACATCTCTATCGGATCGCGCGTGAAGCCGTGATCAACGCCAACAAGCATGCTCAAGCTCGGGAAATTGTGGTTCATTTGGCCCGATCGCGAACCGGAATCGTCTTAAGCATAACCGATAATGGTGTCGGCCTGCCCAAGAAGCCAAACAAAACGCGCGGCTTGGGATTTCGGATTATGAACTATCGCGCCCGAGCTGTCGGGGGACATCTGGAAGTGACGCGGGGGCCAAACGGCGGCACACGCGTGGCCTGTTATCTTCCCGACCTAAAATGAAACGCCGACAGTCCGTTTCTCAAACTGCCAAATGCGAAGCAGTTAACGCGAAACGGATCGTCATTGTCGACGATCACCCGCTGTTTCGCAAAGGTCTCGAGCAATTGATCAACTCCGATGACGGTTTCTGCATTTGTGGCGAAGCAGAAACCGCGGCAAAAGCCATGGATGTGTTGCGCAAAGTGAAACCCGATTTGGCGATTGTCGATATTAGTTTGCCAGGCACGAACGGCATTGAGCTCATTAAAAACATCCGCGCCGAATTTCCACGATTGCCCGTTCTGGTTCTCTCCATGTATGACGAATCGCTCTACGCGCTGCGCGCGCTTCGAGCCGGCGCCCAGGGCTACGTCATGAAACAGGAAGCGCTCGCTAATGTCGTCAACGCCGTCCACGAAGTGTTCCAGGGACGCCCTTACCTTAGTCCATCGATGTCCGCTACGATCATCGCGAAGTTCGCGCAGGGACCCACCGAGAGCAACGTGAGTACGGTGGAACGCTTGAGCGACCGTGAATTGGAAATTTTCGAGCTAATCGGCAAAGGCCAAGAAATACGCGCCATTGCCAAAATGCTGCACTTGAGCCCGAAGACGGTGGAAACGCATCGTGCCCACATTAAAGAGAAACTCGACTTAGAGAACGCGCGGCAAGTGGCACGCCTGGCGGTGCAATGGGTAGGTCAGCAGGAGGATTGAAATCGCTGTGTGGCATACGAAGTAATTGGCAAACAGGCGGGATACTCTTTCTGGCTGTTTCGATATTCGAACAAGAGTGGTGAATTTCACACGCGCGCGCGGTCGATCGCGCGCGAAATAGATATGCAAAGGCAGACGCGTTTTCCGAACGGCGCTGCCCTAACGTCAGGAAAGAATTAACAGAAAGGAAACAATGAAGAAGTTACTATTAAGCATAGCCTTGGCGGTCGCGGCTCCGTTCGCGTGGGCCCAGGTCTCGGAGACCACCACAACGACCACGACTGAAGGCGGCGGCACAATCACCTCGTTTACACCGGGCAACACAATTGTGCTGCGGGAAAGCAGCGGACCGAGAACATATCACTTCGGCAAGACAGTCACGTACGTGACCAAGAGCGGTAAGGTCCTCGATGAAGACACCGTCCGAACGAAAATCAAAATCGGTGTGCCTGTCCACGTGCATTACGTGGGTGAAGGCGACAAC
>JBAQJG010000700.1:0-1616 GCA_049300145.1 Chthoniobacterales bacterium
CTGTGAGGGTGTCGGATCTTTGGCGTTCATGTAGACCACAAAGTGGGTGTCCGCGGTAAAGAGAGACATCTGACCTTTCGCGTCGCGACGATCGGCGCAATGTGCATAGGCTTCGACGAGCTCGCGAATAGCGAGACGATCCGCGGCTTCGTTAGGCGAAATGCTAACGTGTTTGCCCATGGTTACTCGGGGATGGCCCAACAATCCGTTAACGAATTCTGACCAAGGAGATTAAGCAAGATCGAAGCGATCGAGGTTCATCACCTTGTTCCACGCCATGACAAAGTCATCGACGAACTTCTTCTCCCCATCCGAACTCGCATAGACCTCAGCCAGTGCGCGGAGTTGGGAGTTTGAGCCGAAGACGAGGTCCACGCGCGAAGCGGTCCACTTGCGTTTGCCCGTCTTCCGATCGCGGCCTTCAAAGATGTCCGCCTCATGCGACAGCGGTTTCCACTCCGTGCTCATGTCGAGCAGATTCACAAAGAAGTCGTTGGTCAGCGCCTCTGGTCGTTTGGTGAACATACCGTGCGGCGTTTGCCCAAAGTTGGTATTCAGGACACGCAACCCGCCGACGAGCACAGTCATTTCGGGCGCGATCAATGTTAGCAACTGCGCCTTATCTATTAAGAGTGCCTCGGCCGGGATCGCGTACTTGCCTTTGAGATAGTTGCGGAAGCCGTCTGCGATCGGCTCAAGAACAGCGAACGATTCGATGTCGGTCTGCTCCTGCGACGCGTCCGTGCGTCCCGGTGTAAACGGCACCGTCACGTTGAGGCCTGCGTTTTTCGCCGCTTGCTCGACACCAGCGCATCCACCCAACACGATGAGATCGGATAGCGAGACCTTTTTGCCGCCAGACTGCTCGCGATTGAACGCGCTCTGAATTTCGTCCAACTTTTTGAGCGCGCTGCCCAGTTGAGCAGGCTGATTTACTTCCCAATGCCTTTGCGGTGCCAAACGAACACGGGCGCCGTTCGCGCCTCCGCGTTTATCCGAGCCGCGGAAAGTGGATGCTGACGCCCACGCGGTCGAAACCAGCTCGGCGATGGTTAGACCGGACGCGAGGATCTTGGCCTTCAGAGAGGCGATATCCTGCGCGTCGATCAATTTGTGATTCACCGCAGGCACGGGATCCTGCCAGATGAGGTCTTCTTCGGGAACTTCCGGACCGAGATAACGCGCGCGCGGTCCCATGTCGCGATGCGTGAGCTTGAACCAGGCTCGGGCGAACGCGTCGGCGAGTTGATCCGGGTGCTCCATGAACCGTCGCGAGATCCGTTCGTAGGCCGGGTCGAATCGTAGCGAGAGATCGGTAGTTAGCATGGTCGGCCGGTGCTTCGTTGATCGATCGTGTGCGTCCGGCACCGTCGCAACGGCTCCCTTGGCCACCCATTGATGGGCACCGGCGGGACTTTTCGTAAGCTCCCATTCGTGGCCGAACAGGTGCTTAAAAAACCCGTTGCCCCACTTCGTCGGCGTGGTCGTCCAGGTGACTTCTAACCCGCTGGTGATCGTGTCCGCACCTTTGCCGGTGCCGAAGCTATTCTTCCAGCCGAAGCCCTGCTCCTCGAGTCCGGCAGCTTCCGGTTCAGGCGCGACATGCGATGTCGTGG
>JBAQJG010000701.1:0-2054 GCA_049300145.1 Chthoniobacterales bacterium
GTCGGGATCGACCTCGACATAGGCGATGTGCACGCCCGACGGCGCGCCCATGCCGGTCGGGTCGTAAAACAGGGTCTCGTCCAGACCCGGTTCGATGCCCTTCGGCAGGACGTGACCGACATAGGCCATCCGCGCGACCTTGGCGAAAGCGAACGGCGCCACCCCCGATCCGGGAACGACAAAGCTGCCGCCTTCATAGGCGAGGTCCTCGGCCGCCACCTCCATCATCTCGGCGGCGATCTTCTTCGCCTTCTCGACGATGCGTCCGGCACAGACGTGGACGGCAGATCCGCCGACCGGCATCGAACGCGAATTGAACGTGCCGTGCCCGGCTTGGACTTGCTTCGTGTCGCCTTGCACAACGTCGATGTTCTCGACCGGAATTTGCAGGACATCGGCGGCGATCTGCGCCAGCACAGTCGCATGCCCGTGACCCTGGCTCATCGAGCCCGAATACAATGTCGCGCGGCCACTTGAATCGATCGCGATGCGCGCGCTCTCCCAGCCACCGCGGTCGAAGCCGCTGGCGGCGAGCCGCCGCGACGGCGCCATGCCGCACATCTCGGTATAGGCGGCAACGCCAATGCCGCGGTAACGCCCGGTGCCGCGCAGACGCTGTTGTTCCTCGCGCCGCCCAGTGTAGTCGAAAGCCGTGACGGCCTTATCGAGACAGCCCTGGTAATCACCGCTGTCATAGATCGCTGACCGGCTGCCGTAAGGGCGATACGGAAAGTCGGATTGCGGCACGAAATTGATCCGCCGCACTTCAACGGCGTCGAGATCCAAATGGCGAGCGACTGCTTCGATCGTCCGCTCGGCGATGTAGGCGGCCTCCGGCCGGCCATAGCCGCGATAGGCATCGACCGGCACCGTATTGGTGAGGATCACCTTCGCCACGGCCTCGAAATTCTCGATCTTGTATGTGCCGGTGCCGTAGCTAACGGACATCGTTGGGCCGCCCGACGCCATATTAGACAAATAGGCGCCGACATTGCCCAGCGTCACG
The DNA here is from genome assembly GCA_049300145.1 of Chthoniobacterales bacterium. GTDB lineage: Bacteria > Verrucomicrobiota > Verrucomicrobiia > Chthoniobacterales > UBA10450 > AV133. Next base: position 1,007 of record JBAQJG010000701.1, read on the forward strand.
ACTTTCATGCCAAGAATGCGACCGTCATTGCGAAAGGCTACTTCGACCAATTCGGTATGCGCCCGGCCATGGCTAGTCGCCTGGTGGCTTTCCGATCGCGACTCCCACCACTTGACCGGAAATTTCAGCTCGCGGGCCAGCCAGGCACAGAGCAGCTCCTCGGGATAGAGGTGCATCTTTGCGCCGAAACCGCCGCCGATATCCGGCGCCACAATGCGCAATCGATGCTCCGGAATGCCGGCGGTTTCAGCGATCCAGCGCCGGTGCATGTGCGGCACCTGGCTCGGCAAATAAAGCGTCAGTCCGCCATCGACGCTGGGCTCGGCCAGAATGGTGCGGGTTTCGAGGCAGGTCGGAATCAGCCGGTTGTTGAGGAGGCGCAGGCGCAGCACCTGGTCCGCCTGGCGAGCCGCCGCGGCGTAGTCACCGCCGCCGGTCTTGAAATATGTCGTGATGTTGTTCGGAACGGTTTCGTGCAGTTGTGGAGCGCCGTTGGCAATAGCTGCCTCTTCGTTGATCACGGCAGGCAGCGCTTCATAAACGACATCAACAAGTTCCAGTGCGTCCCAGGCCGCCTCGCGCGTCTCGGCGAGCACAAGCGCGACGCATTCCCCGACAAAACGAACCCGATCCACGGCCACTACCGGACGGTGAGGCACCACGGTACCGGGAATGACCCAGTTGGGCTTGATGTCGCCGATTTTTCCGCAGAGATCCGCGCCAGCTAGTGCCGCACGCACACCCGCGGCGGCCTTCGCTGCAGAGAGATCTATGCCGGTGATCCGAGCATGCGCATGTGGCGAGCGCAGGATCGCCAGATAAAGCATGCCGGGCAGGGCTATGTCGTCGACATAGCGCCCTTTCCCAGTGAGGAATTTGCGATCCTCTCGTCGGCGCAGCGAGCGACCCACATAGGGGGCAGACTCCTCGGTCATCTTGGCCAGCCGTCAGAAGGTCTCGACCCAGGGCCGCAGCTCGACCTCCAGAGACCAGGCGCTGCGCGGTTGCCGCAGCACCTCGACATAAGTCTGCGCGATCGCGTCGGGAT
>JBAQJG010000702.1:0-8485 GCA_049300145.1 Chthoniobacterales bacterium
GCGCATAGGGATGATGCGCGAAGAGTGCTGCGCGCAAGATATTGCGCGCAACGGCCGTGAGTTGTTCGTCTTCTTCTTTAATGCCAGCAATCTGAACTTCCTTTTCGCGCGCCACGGCTTTTTCCGGCATGGTCGCGTTTCGCAATACATCCGAGAGCAAGTCAATGCCCAGTTTCAGGTCGACCTTGGTCAGGTGAAGCGAAACACCAAAGCTGTTATTACCCGCGTCGCTGCCGATGCTCCCGCCGACAGCTTCGATCTGATTCGCAATCTGCTCCGCCGTGCGCGTCTTGGTTCCTTTGAGCAATACTTTGGCCATCAATCGAGTGATGCCGTTGGTTTCCGGCGTCTCAGCCAGCAGCCCGCTGCGGAAAACAGCGGTCATCGAAACCAGCGGCAAACATGCGTCTTCGCGCACGAGAATGCGCAAGCCGTTGGCAAGTTCGAATTCTTGAATTTCACTCGCCGCGGCCACCTTCGCCGCCTCTGCTCTCGTGGCGAGCGATCCCCGTGGGTTGAGCGACACAACCGTCAAGTTGTCGCTCGTGAGATAGTTCGTGGCGACGCGACGAATATCATCCAGCGTCACTTTCTGGACGGCCGCGAGATAGTCGCGACTGAAATTCAGATTCCGCGTCAGCAGCCAGTTCCCCCCGAGATCGGAGGCCTGGCCGCGCATCGTGGCCAGCGCGTCGAGATGATGACTGAGCGAGATTTTCTTCGCCTTCATCAACTCCTCTGGCGTAACGCCGGCCTGTTTCACTTCATCGATGATTTGCAAAATCAGTTGCTCCGCGCCCTCGCGCTTTTTTGGATCGACCGTCGCATCAATGCCGAACAATCCCGGGTCGCCCGGCGTGTAGGAAAACGCCGAGACGCCAAAGGCCAGGCCGGCCTCCTCCCGCACGCGCCGATACAACCGCGAGCTGCGGCCATCACCCAAAATCGTCGAGAGCACGTCGAGCGCGGAAACATCCGGATGCGTCAGTTCGGGAATGTGCCAGGCTAGCGAGAGACGCGTTAGCTCGGTAGCAAACTCGTTGTGTACTTCACGCCGCCCCATTTGCGGCGGTTCCTCGGGAATGAAGACCGGCTTGAGTGATTTCTCCGGATACACCTTGAAGAAGTCGGCAAGCTGCTCGTGCACTTTTTCTGGATCGACATCTCCCGCCACGACGAAGGTGAGATTATTCGGGACATAGCGCGCTTTGTAATACTGCATCACCTGCTCTTGGGTGAGCTGGTTATAGATTTCCATCTGCCCGATGACCGGCAACCGGTACGGATGCCGCTGATAGGCCGTGGCAAAAAGAAGTTGTCCGGTCATTCGGTCGGGATCATCCAGATTCATCGCGAACTCGCGCCGAATCACTTCCTGTTCTTTCAAATATTCCGCCGGCGGCAATGTCGAATTCATCATCGCGTCGGCCAAGACATCGAGCGCGGTGGCAACGCCGTCTCTTGGAACGTCGATCCAGAAAACGGTGCGATCGAATGATGTGTAGGCATTAATGTAACCGCCCACGTCCTGGATTTTTTGCGCAATCGCGTTGGTCGTTCGCGTCTTCGTCCCCTTGAAGAGCATATGTTCGAGAATGTGGGAGAGGCCCGCACCGAGATGCTCGTCTTCACTCACGCTGCCGGTGGCGCACCAGGCCTGCACGCTTGCCACCGGGGCACTGTGATCTTCCTGCACAATCACGGTCAAACCATCCGGCAGGACCCATTTCTGTGCCGAACTGGGAGGAAAAGTAATGACCGCCGAATCATCACTGGCTGCGGCTTTTAAATTCGCGGTGCTAAACATAATTGGCATGACAAGCGCCAGGCCCAGTCCCGGCAACCGCAGCATCATAACGATTTTGGCGCATGCAGACCTGGCGGCCCTGCGACCGCGGGAGTAATTGGTTTTGCGGGCGCGAACGGCTTTACGAACGCCTCCTCAAAATCATAAACATTCTTGAAGTCCTCCAGCGAATCTTCCTCGGTTTTTCCGAAAATTCCGGCCCCGATCAGATTGAAAACCATGTGCCCGATATCCTCGCAGCAGTGGATTCCCCAATTATCGAACACCGTGATCACCATCGGCCCGAACTCCTTGAGCGCGTACTGCCGGACGCCGTCGAGCAGTTCCGGACCGGCCACATGACGCACGGTGGCGCCTTTGATCTTCTTCTGCTGTTTAGTGGTGAAATCGAGCGCGTCGCGCAAAAAAACATACGCCTCCCGCTGATAACGTGAATCACTGGCCACGATGGAATCGAGAGCTTCGGCAAATCCAATTTTCTGCATGAGAATAAAAAAGACGCGGCTCAGTCGCGCGCGTTACGATACTCAGCAACCGCGCAACGAGCAACTGCTACGCTGCAGGCCGACGCCAGCGGAGCCTTCGAATTGCGGTACCGGTGCGTCGTTTCGACAGCGTCTTGCGCCACCGCGAGTTGGTATTTACTCACCGTCGCAAGCTTTTTCGTCTCCGGGAGATCGCGCGAAGCCGATGTAATTGATCGTGCTCTGAGCGATTCGTGTATTCGACCTTTCAGTTTTGAAATTGTTCTTCCATCGCATCGAGATAAACCGAGAGCGCGTCCCGACGCCGCGGGCGCGCCTCATTCTGTCCTTGAACCGCTTTGAGGTAATCGACGAATGCCCCGCTTTTTGTTTTGGATTGCGTCGCTTCGAACCAGTTCATGTAACCAGATTCATGGCGCATAAGCTGCTGGAAATCAAGACCGGCGCCCGGGTTGAGGACGCGCAGTGGACAAAGAGTTGTACAGAGTTGCACGGATTTGCCACGATCTGCGCGCATGAAGAAATTGAAATATCCTCTCTTAAGAACTCGCTTTCCGAAGATTCGGGATCTTGGGCCGCGCGCCAAAAAACGTTATCTAGTGGACTCGCGACCGCACGCGCCGCGGCGATGTTTCAATTTATTGACCGAGGCGCGCGCGCTCGCCGATTCAGTCGCCACGGAACTGGCGAATAAGGGCACGGAGTCATTCACGCTCGCGACCGGCGACCGCGTGATGGCGGCGAGCTGCATCGCGCGCCTGCGTCCATTTGGGAAGTCCCTTGACGATGCGACCAATTTCTTTGTCGATCACTTGAGCCGTGAGCGAAAACGGAAACAAAGTTTGTTGGTCAGCGCCTGCGTCGCTGAATTTCTGGTCCAGTTGCAAAACGACGTGGCGCGCGGGGCGCTGGCGCAGAACTCATACCGAGAATCCAAATTTCGCGCGCAGGAGATCAGCGCCGCGTTCGGCCCGCTGCACATCGCGGAGTTGGACGAACGAAAATTCCTCGACCACCTCAACAGTCGGCCAGTCAGCGAACAGACGAAGAAGAATATTCGCAGCTCGTTCTCGAAATTTGTGAACTGGTGCGTGGATCGCGGCCACATTGATCGAAGTCCGCTCACCAGGGCGTCGAAGATCAAGGTCAAGCGCGGCGACGTTCAAATCCTCAGCGTTGATGAGGCCGCGCAGTTGCTCGCGGCGGCGCGGGGCGAGATGATCCCCTACGTGAGCATCGGCCTCTTCGCCGGATTGCGGCCAACGGAGATTCAGCGGTTGGACTGGCAGCAAATCTCGCTCGCGACCAAAACCATTACGGTGCTCGCACGCACGACCAAAACTCGTGAGACGAGATACGTCCCAATCAATGATGCGCTGCTCACCTGGCTGTCCCCATTCGTTAGGCCAAGGGGCAAGATCATTGGCGTGAATTTCCCAGCCAAGTGGCGGCGCGTGTTACGCGCGGCTGGGTTTGATCATGATCGACGTTGGCCGCAGGACGCCATGCGTCACAGCTTTGGTTCGTATTGGCTCGCTCTAAATAAGAACCGCGCTGAGCTGGCCGAGCTGATGGGAAATTCCGTCCAGGTGATCAAGCAACACTATCGCGCGCCAGTGCTGGAGTCCGACGCGCTGGCATACCTTGCGCTTCGGCCTAACGAGTAAACAATCATGGCCAAACGCAAGGACAGGCTGCCAAGGGACGCGCTCCAGAATTGCAAGTCTCTGGGGGAGAAATACCTCTTGCTTCTGCGTGGCCCGGCTTTCTACGGCTCAGGGGTTGCGTGGGGATTTTCAACAATCTTCGATGATAAGCTGGACGCCAAGACACGGCAGAAGTTCGAGGCGCGCATGGCAGACTACTTCATGAAGGTCGTCAAACTAAAGAACGTAAGGCTAATGCGGCAGCTAGCCGATGAATTTGGGCTGGCGGTCAAATATCTAAACGAACCATACCGGAAAACGGCGGCAAAGGCGGTCATCTATGAGATGATAATGGAGGCCGAGGGCAAGAGGGGCAGCTCTGGCGGGCTAGTTAAATTTCTCAAGGACTTTGGCATCACGATGGATAAGGCGAACGCGCGCGCGCTGCGGCGTGAGCTAAGGGGTAGCTAGTTAGGTAACAGCGGACCGGGGTGCGCTGTCTCGGTTACGAATACCGACTTACGGGCGGTCGTCGTTTACGCTAGTATCGTCGAGATGACAGAAAATATAGCTAGCAGTAGCGACGGCCTGCCTGCGCAAGAGCAGTCAGGGGTACCCGCAGTTAACACTAAAACGGTAGCCTATATCGATCATCGTGAAGATGACGTGAAGGACCTGAAGTGCCAAATCTACAAAACTATGGAGGACACTCCGATTAAAAGTTCGAACAAGGATAACTACACCTGGCGAGACGCCTGCGTTACCATGGAACTCAGATGGCCTGGGCTCCTACGTGGAGAACAAGTCGGAAAATACTGCGCATTTCTTAAAGCAAAGTTAAACCAGAGACAAAGACAGAAATGCGATGACAACCAGCCGATTGAACTAGACGACCACTGTTAGTCCAGCGCCGCCGTGGGAGGAACCTTAGGCTATGTTCGGCAAGGCGTTTCTCACCTTGGATGAGGCCGCCGACGTCGCGCGTTGCTCCGCCTGCACGATCAGGCGCGCGATCGCGGCTCGGCGGCTGGCGTGCGTGAAGCCGGGTGGGCGGTATGGGCGCACCCTGATCAAGGCGACTGATTTGATGAGCTACTTGGAACGCAGCCGCATCGCGGCCATTGGAGAATGAAATTTATGCACAACACAACAGAGAAAAATAATAAGGACAACGCACCGCGCGCCAGAAAAGACGCGGACAAAAGACCGAGGACCTGGTCATCTTTGGTGAACCAAGAAAATTTATGAGCAATAAATACATAACGAGGGGGGACCGTTTTGAGAGCTTACAGCGCGAGCGCCGTGAATCTTTGAAGTGGTTTAACCGAAGCCAAGGCTGGAATGGGCACGAATGGGTAAGGACACCTAAAGAAGAGGCGGAGACTCGTCGTCGACTCGGGCTTCCACCGCGTCCACCGCCGCCGCCTGGGGGAAAGCCGGTCCCTCCAAAGAGGTAAGGGCGGAATCAGTAGGAGAATGGGGCGGCGCTTGACACCAATAATAATTCAAGCATGAGCGAGACTAAGAGAATTAGAGCGATGGGCTTTAGTGGTAAGCGTCACAGCGCGGCGACAAAGCGAAGGATGAGTAGGGGCGTTAAGGCGGCCTGGGCGCGATACTTCGCGGCCAGCGGCAAGGCTAGGATGGGGAGGTGCAAGAAGTGGTGAGAGTCCTCCCTAATTGGGTGATGGACGAGATTGAGTCACCGGCTGCACCAGGCGGTCGTGACAACCAAGCAATTCGTATTGGTCCCACGTTGCTCCGGCATGGTTACTCGGTAGAGGAACTGCATAACCTGTTGGCAGAGCTATATCCAGGATTCAACGAGCGCGATCTTCGACGATTGGTCCGCCAATCGTTGCGCTACGCGCTAGCTGGGACGAACCGCGCGCCGGTATCCTTCGACCGCGTCAAAACTAACTCGATTACGGCGGCGGCGAGCGCCAAGCTCCCCTCGATCCTTCAAGGCGCACCCGCGCACTACGGACGTTGGGCAGATGCCGGCCTTGCTTTAGAACGGCGTGCGTTTTTATCGAGCTTGTTTCATGGCGAGGACCTGATTTGGATCGGAATGATAACTAGCTTCGGCACATGGCATTTTAGAACGACCAATGAATGGCTGGCGGCCCCAACCATTCCTGGGGAATTTATTAGCCACAGCACCTTCCGCGCCGGTTCTACCTCACGGTCTAACGAGAACGTATTGGAGCGAAAGTATTTTGTAGTCGAGAGCGATGAGCTTAACCATCATCAAGTTAAACGGGTCTTTCGTTACCTGGAAGATGAGCAGGGATTAAAATTGTGCGCGATCGTGTCGACCGGCGGGCGCTCGCTCCATGGCTGGTTTGAAATGCCAAACGTTGACGAGGCTGCGCTAGCTGAATGGGCGGCGCTGCTCGTTGGACTCAAGTGCGACCCCGCAACGTTGCGTCCATCGCAACCGGTCAGGCTGCCCGGCTGCATCAGACGCGACACGGGACGACCTCAGGAGCTGCTTTACTTAAGGACATGACCCCAAATCAAAATCGCAAGACGCGCGCCGAGCTATTGGCGGAACAGACCGAGTTGAAACGGCAAGCTACAGCCGCGACGTAGACCGCATTGCGGGACATCTATTTCGATGAGTCGCGGCTCACCTATTTCGTGAGGGCTGAGGATGGCAACTTCATTCATCACAACGAGACGCAACTCACGAAGGAATTGATCATCATGGAGCTCTCAAACGACGGCAAACCGTCCCAGATTGACCTATTGTTGAGCCGGATCCGCAAGGAGCATTACGTCAACTGGTCTGGTTCGCTGGCCGGCCACTGGGCGGGCGGAACGGAGATCAACGGGAAATTGATCCTGGTAACGGATAGCCCCAGGATCATCAAGGCGAACGTCTGGAGTGGCAGGCGGGGAATCCTATATGATTACTTTGAACGACTGCTCGGACCGGAGCAGAGCATTCACTTTTTTATCTGGTTGAAGCTGGCGCGAGAGGCATTGCTCGCTAAGAGCCTTCGCCGAGGTCCAACCATCATCCTAGTTGGCTCGGCCAATCACGGCAAGACCCTTGGGTTTGGTCTGGTCAATCTGATGCTCGGCGGACGCCAGGCCGACCCGACGCAGTTCGCGCAGGGCGACACGACGTTCAACGCGCACCTGTTTGGGTGCGAACTCCTGCTAGCTGACGATAAGGGCGGCGGACGCGATGATTACCATGCCCGGCTCCAGACCGCCAGCGTAATCAAGCAACTCACGGCGGACCAACTGCCGGAGTGTCACGGTAAGAACAAGACGCCATTAAACCTCACCCCATTCTGGCGAGCGGTGTTCGTTTGCAACGATGAGGCCAACGATCTGAAGGTCCTACCAGCATTGAGCCGGGGAATCATGGACAAACTGCTCATCTTTAAGACGGTGGGTCGCGCCATTGATCGTCCAACTGAGACCGCGGCGCAATATGAGGCCTACCGGGCGAGGCTGACCGGGGCCATCCCAGATTTCCTCGGCTGGCTTGAGAGCTGGGCGATCCCAAAGAAGTATCTACATGGCCGCTTTGGACAGGTCGTCTATCACAACCAAGAGGTGCTGGACGCGCTGCAGCGGTTCGCCCCAGAGAACAAGCTGCTTGATTTGATGGGGTCTTATTTCTTTGCCTCCACTGCCGAACCAACCATCGCGCAACGGCTATCCACGGCCAAGGTAAGGCTGGCCGACCGCCGGCTGTTTAATGGCCTAATCCAGGATGGATTCGCGGCCGCCACGGACGCGGTCGCCGTCTACACGGCGCATGACCTTGAGACGATGCTCAGGATGGAGTTTGAACGTGAGGCGTATGATCTGCTCAAGGGGCTTGGTTCATGCGCCAAGTATCTGGATCGTCTCACCATGATCCATGCTCCGCTGATCCGTGAGGTGCGGCGCGAGACCCGACGTAGTGAGGATGGCAAGACCTTTGGTGGCGCGGTGCGATACGCGATCAACGTCACCAGGCTAACGGCTATGGAGGACGGGGACGAGGATGATGAAAAGAGGTAAAGAGGTAAAGAGGCAACGCAGGTGACCTACGTATAGGGGTCATTTTCAGCCGTTTTAGACCAAAATACTACTTCTCTTGATTAAGAGGTTCATTACCTCTTTACCTCTTTACCTCTTTACTTCTTTACCTCTTTCAAGCTAGCACGCACCATTCACCAGGCGCGCCGCCGCTGCAACGAATGCAACGCGCGCCACAATCTTCAGTTGGAAGAGTAATGTTTATAAGCTGAGAGGGCGACGCTACCCCGTGGTAGATAGCTTCCTGAGGCGTTGACCATCCCGGCTGCGGTTGAAGCTACTCTCGCCGTCTTTTAGCTTTCCAACTTTCTTCCTGATGGACCTGGCTTTGACATCGCCGCTTTAATTAGGATGGCGAAGGGTGAATCACGAACGGAATTAAAGCATTCTCTGATGTGGTATGTGGAGCACTACGGTCTTTCGCTCTCCTGTATTAAACGCAACCGTGACCTGCTGGACCATCCCGTCACGTTGCAGATGAAATTGCTCAATCAGGGTGGGCC
>JBAQJG010000703.1:0-1985 GCA_049300145.1 Chthoniobacterales bacterium
CGAGTGTCTTCTCGTACCATCGCCGCAACTTTTCATCCACTTCGGGTTTGTCGGTCTTCTTTTTCGCCTGCTCTTTCGCCACCTGTTCAATGGCGTCAAAAGTTTGGTTAAAAGTTACCCAAGGGGGATTACGGATTCCAAACGGTACGCCCGATACAATCCCGGAGGCAATGAGCGCGAACAGCATCAATGCTGTACTCAATACAGCAGCTCGCCGCAATGCTTTCCACGAGAGGAGCCGAGGACCATAGAGTCGTTCAAGAACACTCGAAGCGATCTGTAGCGGCGACTTAATCACAACAAGCGCATCGGACTGGTTTAATGCAGAGGAGAGATCGTTGATGCGTTGTTGAAGGCGACTTTTTTGGATAGGCCGGAGCCAAAGATCAAGAAACTTGGTAACTGCGGCGAGCACGGCCAGCAGCGTCACTATTTCCCAGAGGATTGCGTGCATTGGAATCGCTAAACCCCGCTTTTTTCAATCGAAAGCGTCTATCGTAATCGCGCGGCTCCGCGTCAAAAACGCAGAATGCTTTAGCGTTTGGTTAGGGCTTCGATGCGATTCTCCTCGCTAATCCTTAATACGATATTTCGCTCGAAGCGACCGCGACAGAAAAGCTGCATCAAAAGCAAATCCTCCTTCTGGTCGTTCTGCAAAGCAACGAATCATCAATCCAGAACGAGGCTTAAAGAATGAAAACCTCTGCGGCGGAATATATGTCGTAGTGGCTGACCCGTAAGCCGTGTTGCCATACCCAGTCACGGCAGCCGACGTGTATGACTGTCCGGGCGTGGTGAACGAATCGGTATGTCCACCTTCGGCCTCGTTCATGACGCCAAAGTAGTGGTAGCCATGACTCAGCGTCACATCGGCTGCTCGAAGAAGCGCGAGGTCTTGGGTTCGATCTACAGATGTGTAACCGTTTCCTTGAAAACTGATGCGAAAAACGTCTGGTGCCAACTGAGTATCGGAAAAACCGCCGGTGAATCCGCTGGAGTGATAGCCTGTTGCACATGCAGTGAAACACGCCGCGGCGAACATCGAGAGGAGGAGGCGAGTTCTCATGCTTTAGCCAACTAGATGCACAAGGGTTCTACTGCTCGATCCGAGTTTTGGGCAAGCCGAAAACATTGCTCGATCAGTGTGCGCGACGTGATGCGGCTCGCTGGAAGCAAAGAAGCAAAAAAGCAGGGAAGCAAGGATGCACCCAGCGAGCGCAAATTATTCGCGCTAACGACTCACAATCAAACGTGCGAACTCTTTTGCTCGGCGACGAAGGCTGCCTATATTGAATTGAACGCAAGTATATTGTGATCAGCATTTTATACAGCGTTGTCCAGGTGTCTGGAAGCAAGAAACAAGGTAGCAAAAAGCGGGGCGACGTAAGGCCAATTTGTTTGCGTTTCCCTGCACTTTTATGTGTACAAAATCCGACCGATGTGGTACAATGTGATTCGAAAATGAAGATATGCCTGAAAGACGGTTTCCGAGAAATCGGTCGGCCAAGAAACCGTCATGAATCGCCAAAAAGGGGCTTCCAGATTGGCCCGGCGATTCCAGAGTTCCAGAGTCTAAATATAAGTTGATGAAGCCGCCGAGTGGCGGCATGACACGCGGAAAGCCGAACTAATCTGCGGCCCCGTGAGAAGCAACGAACATCGTCCCGTTTTCTGCAAAGAGAGCGGCGCGGTGAACGTAGTTTTCACTGGAGGTCGTAAAATGATAGTTGACGGTAAGACGAATGAAGTTCGCGGAACTTCTAAAATAACCGCATTCAAAGACAGTAGCGAAGGCGCGATAACGCAGAAGCGGCTGCTTTCCAAACGAGAACTTGCAGGCGTTCTCAACGTAAGTGAAAGAACAATTGACAATTGGCTCGCCGGAAAGCGAATTCCCCGATTGCGCCTAAGCGCGCGGTTGACCCGCTTCAGTTTGCCAAAAGTCGAAGCGGCATTGGCGCGATATGAGGTGCGCGAGATTGGAG
>JBAQJG010000704.1:0-2322 GCA_049300145.1 Chthoniobacterales bacterium
GCGCGGATCGACCATGCCAACGTCCACGTCCAGGCGATTGAAAACCGATTCGCCTTTCGTCGGCTGACCTTTCTTGAAAATTTTCCGGTAAAGCTGTTGCACGAGCAACGTCGCGGCCCGCCCGGCCAGGACGTTGTTACTGGCAGTAAGTTCTTCTCGCGTCGCTCCAGTTGCGAGCAGCGAGATGATTTCTTCCTGGGGAAGCGGCGGTTCGCTTGAGAACAGCGCCTCCGGCGCCAGCAGCGTGCCGTAAACATAAACATGAATCGTGTAATCGCGGAGCAACGAAGTGCCGTGCAAATCAATTTTCGGATTCATTGAATCGCTTGGATCAAAATAAAGAAAACCGGAGGCGATTTCGAGGCGACTGAACGGAAGCGTCGCTTCCACATCGTTGAGTCGAACCAGGCCTTGTAATCCCGGATGCAGCCCGGTGCCGCTCAATTTCAGATCGCTCACGGCCCCGCCGTTGGCCAGGTTACCGCGAATGAGCACCGCGTCCTTCGTCTTAATCGCGACATCAAATTTCCAATCGCGGATCGGCGGTTGCGGGAAGGAAAAATCCGGGCGCGACGACGGCGGCTGCGGCGCGGGCCGGCCCGGCAGACCGATTGGGATTAAATCGATATTCTTGAGGAACTGACTGTTCGTCAGCGCGACATTGCCTGTGACAGTTGCGCTGCCGATCGGTCCAACGACTTTGATGTTTGCGTCCGCTCGTGCGGTCAATGTGTCGTTGCGCGCGATCAGTGCGCTGTCGGCTTTCAATTGCAGATCCAGATTCGCGGCGGTCAGTTTCGGAAACGTAATGCGGCCAGTCACCGAAAACGGACCGCCGGCAAGTTCGCCGCCGAACCGCTCCAAGGTCAGCGCGTCACGCGCAAAGTTGAGCCGGCCCTTGAAATTTGTCAGCGCGGGCAGCGTTGGATCGCTAAACCGGGCGACATTCACAGTCATGTCGCCGGCGCCGGTGAAAATAGGGCGTCCGATCGTCCCGCCCAGATCGACGTCCAGCGCCGCATCGCCATCGAGTTGCTGAATCGCGGGCACAAATTGTCGCAGGAAATTTACTGAACTTCGCGGCAATCGGATTTTTGCGGTAAGCGGCGTGGCCTCATCTACCCTCCGCTGGCGCAGAATTTTTGCGGTATTGAACGGCAGGTTCGCTGTCAGTTCCAGCGGTTGAATTTTGGTCTGTTGCAGCTTGCCTGAAACGTTCAGTTGGTTGTGTTGCGCCTGCGCAGTAAGATCGAACGTCGCCGGCTCCAACTTGGGCAGTTGCTCGCTCCGGACATCGCGCATCCGCACGTCCAGCCGCGCGTTCAAATCCGCGAGGGTTCCTTGCGCGTCGAGCTTCACGTTCACTGTCCCCGAGGCCACCGGTTTTACGCCCACGTCCCCGAAAAGTTTTTTGATGTCGATGTTCTCCGACTGAAAAGTGGCCGTCACCTTTCCATCGGACGGAGATACTGGCGCACCCGTCCCAAGGTTCTTCCAAATAAACGGGACCGAGACATACCCCGAAGCATATTTGGCTGTGCCCTGATCAAGCTGGATCTTTGTAATCTCGAGCGTTTCGCCGCTTGCCCGAACGATCGCCTGAAAATCCATCTTGTTACTGCCAAAAAAGAGAGTCGGAATATTCAAACCATCAGGCGAATAAGTGGCTTCCGCATTCGCCTGCAACGATTGCAAATCCCCGTAGCGGCCTTTCTCGACGGCAAACTTCAGGTTCCCGGAATGTTTGAACGTCGTCGCTGTTTCGCCGCGGCCATCCCAATTGACGAAGAACGATCCTGCCAATTTGTGCTTGTTTCCGTAGGCAACGAACAACGGTTCGAGCGTCGACAAGTCCGAAACACTCGCCGACACCTTTCCGCGGTAGCGATGCGGCGCGCGAAGATCGACGAGTCCGTTCGCGCCGATAAAATCGCGTTCACTCAAACTCGCGGTGAAATCATTCACATAAATCACATTATTCGAGATCGAGCATTGCGAGCTCAGTTGCTTGAAGAGCAGATCTCGCATCTTAAGATTCGATCCGAAGATCGTGATTTGACCGTTACTAAGCCCCTGCTTCCGTTCAATCTGCGCCGCGACGTGCAATGGCCCAGTGATCTTGTCTGGTGAATCGGAAATCCAGTAATCCCCGAGCTCGGTCGCGTCCCACGAAAGATCCACCTGCGCTGATTGTGACGCGGCCATGCTCAACTTTTCCGGCAACCGGTATCGGCCGCGAACACTGAGGTCGTTTTGGTTTCGCCTTAGATTGAGGCGTTCGAGCTTGAGCACATCGTCGACTCCGCGGAGCGCTCCTTCCAC
>JBAQJG010000705.1:0-4673 GCA_049300145.1 Chthoniobacterales bacterium
TCAAGCCTTTACGCCGCTGAATCAAAATCTGTGGACGATTTTCGCGCTGCTGCCGCGAAGGCAAATGCCGTTCTGACGATTCCTGATTGGGAGCAGACGCCGGAAGCGGTCGATGCCGCGATGAAAGATGCAATCGCGACAGCGAATAGGTCGCTCGATCAAATCGGGGCGCAAGATCTCAGCAAGGTCACATTCAAGAGCACAATCGTCGCGCTCGATGACCTTACTTATCAGGCAGCGAACGCGGCGAACAAGGCAACGATCATCAAGGAAACGAGCACAAACGAGAAAATGCGCTCGGCCGCGGAAAACGCGGTGAAAATCTTTCAGGATTGGGTGGTGGGCCTCGATTATCGCGAAGATGTTTATAAGGCACTCAAAGCTTTCGCGGACACAAATCCGAAACTTTCCGGCGAGGACGCGAAGTTATTGTTCGAGACGATGCGCGATTATCGCCGCGCCGGTCTCGGGTTGCCGCCCGAGAAGCGCAAGGAAGTCGAACAACTGCGCAAGGAGTTGTCGAAGTTAGGCACCGATTTCGACACCAACATCGTCAGTGCACAAGCGCCGGTCGTTTTCACGAAAGTCGAGCTGGACGGGGTGCCGGAGAGTTTCTTCGCCTCGCCCGGAATCAAGACCGGCGAGGACGCTTATACCGTAAAGGCAAACGTTACCTGGCAATTCGTTATGGTGGAAGAGAACGCCAAAAGCGAAGCGACACGCAAGAGGCTCTATGTCATTCACGACAGTTTGGCCAAGGACACGAACGTTTCGGTTCTCAATCAAATGCTCGCCTTGCGCAACAAGATCGCGTTGCTCCTCGGTTACAAGTCGTGGGACGATTTCCAAACTGAAATCAAAATGGCCAAGAGCGGCGCGGGCGCCAAATCCTACATCGACCGTCTCATCTCGGGCATTCAGCCGAAGTTCGACTCGGAAGTTTCCACGATGCAAAAAATGAAAGCTGCCGACGTAAACGAGCCGAACACGAAGATCGATGTTTGGGATTGGCGCTACTACGACAACCAGCTCAAGAAACAAAAATACGCCGTCGATAAGGAAGCGCTGCGCAACTATTTTCCGTTCCAAAAGGTCCTCGATGGAATGTTCGCCATTTATCAGAGCATCTTCGGCTTGAAGTTTGAAAAGATTGCCGCGCCTTACAAATGGATCGACGATCTCCAGCTTTACCTCGTGACCGATTCCACCACGGGGGAGCCGCTCGGCATGTTTTACCTCGACATGTTTCCGCGCGACGGAAAATTCAATCACTTCGCCGAGTTTGAGATCATCGGCGGCAAACTACTTTCCGATGGAAAATATCAGCGGCCTACCGTTGCTTTGCTTTGCAATTTTCCGCCGCCCAGCGCCGATAAACCGTCGCTAATGGCCCATTCCGACGTCGAAACGCTCTTCCACGAGTTCGGCCACGCGCTGCATTCGATCACCACACGCGCCCACTACGGTCGTTTTGCTGGAACTCACGTGCCAGGTGATTTCGTCGAAGCGCCCTCGCAAATGTTACAGAACTGGGTTTGGGACAAAAAAGTGCTCGATACTTTCGCGGCTGATTACCGCGATCCGTCAAAGAAAATCCCGGCCGAGATTGTCAAGAAGATGAACGACGCGAAGCTAGCGACGGCGGGCGTGTTTTACCGGCGGCAGTTCGCGTTTGCCTCACTCGATCTCGCCTTACATGATGTTCATCCGGAAAATGAGCCGTACGATTGCGTGGCGATTTCGAATCCGATTCTCGAAAAAGTTTTTCTTCCTATTGATCCGAGCACGACATTCGTTTCCTATTTCGGCCACTTGAACGGCTACGATGCCGGTTACTACGGCTACGCCTGGGCCGATGCGATCGCCGCTGACATGGCGACCGTTTTTGAAAAAGCGAAAACTGGTTATCTCGACCGGCAAGCAGGCCTGAAGCTTCGCCACGAGATTTACGAGCAAGGCGATTCGCGCGACGTGGCTCTTTCCATCGAGAAATTTCTCGGCCGAAAGCAATCGATCGAGCCTTTCCTGAAAAAACTGGGCATTGGCGCGCCAGAGAAAAAGAAAGTGCCCGTCGGTCCGTCTCAGGAAAGCGGATGATTCTGGGGAGCGGTCGCCGAGACGACCAGTTTGCCGCGTCCTCGTGACAAACTTCTTCTGCTGCGCGGCTGGTATCTCGCCATTCTCGATCATCATCTTTACAAATCCGGGCGGTTGGAATGACGAAATCCGAATGACAACGAAATGACAAAAACAAAAGTCTAACGGTGCGATGACTTTTTTGGTCATTCGTGCTTCGTTATTGTTTCGTCATTCGTGCTTCGTCATTATCTTGCGACGCTCATAGAGCGCCGCTACAGAAGAAACATGAAAACAGCACGCTGTTTCGCGGTGATCCTTCTCCTGACCGCGATGTCGATATTCGGCGCGGACAAGCCGGAAGAGAAATTGAAACCCGCGCTGGATACGATCACGCCCGACGGTCTGCTTGCCCACATCAAAATTCTCGCCTCTGATGAATTCGAAGGCCGCGCGCCGGGAACGAAAGGCGAAGAGCTTTCGATCAAGTACATCTCCGACCAGTTCAAAGCGATCGGCTTAAAACCGGGGAATCCAGACGGTAGCTACACACAGGACGTTCCGCTTACGGGGATCAAGAGCGACCCGAAGATGTCGTTCACAATTGGCGGCAACGCGACAGAACTAAAATATCCGGATGACTACGTCGCCTCGTCGGCGCGATTGCAAAACGAAATCAAGATCGATAATTCCGACGTCGTCTTTGTCGGTTACGGCATCGTCGCACCGGAGTACGGCTGGGACGATTACAAAGATGTCGATGTCCGGGGTAAAACGATCCTAATGTTAATCAACGATCCGCCGATTCCCGATCCCAAAGATCCATCGAAGCTCGACGAGAAAATGTTCAAAGGAAAGGCGATGACCTATTACGGTCGTTGGACCTACAAATACGAAATCGCCGCGCAGAAAGGCGCAGCCGCGGCGATCATCATTCACGAAACGGAAGCGGCTGCCTATCCGTACTCAGTGGTGAAATCGAGCTGGGGCAAGGAAAATTTCGAGCTCGACGCGCCGGATAAAAACAAGGGCGCGGTGCAAGCGCGCTCGTGGATCACACTCGATGTGGCGAAGAAATTGCTGGGCGATTCCGGTCAGGATTTCGACGCGCTTAAAAAATCGGCGATCTCGAAGGACTTTCGACCAGTCGCCCTAAACGCGAAGGTGAACATCGAGATCAAGCAGGCGTTGCGCTCGTTCAAGTCGCATAATGTCATCGGTAAACTCGAAGGAAACGATCCGAAATTAAAGGATGAATACATCATTTACACCGCGCACTGGGACCATCTTGGCCGGCATCCCGAATTGCCGGGCGATCAAATCTTCAACGGCGCGGTGGACAACGCTTCCGGAGACGCAGCAGTTATCGAATTGGCGCGGGCGTTTTCGAAAGTAAATCCGCCGCCAAACCGCTCCGTTTTATTCATGTGTACCACAGCGGAGGAAGCTGGATTGCTTGGTGCGAAATTTTATGCGGAGCATCCGCTGTATCCGCTGGAGAAAACGCTAGCCGATATCAACATCGACAGCATGAATGTCTGGGGTAAAGCACGCGACATTGAAGATGTGAGCTTCGGCATGTCTTCGCTGAATGACCTGCTGGCCGATGCGGCGAAGCGACAAGGCCGCGTTGCAATCCCGAACAGCCGGCCTGAAAAAGGAAAAATCTATCGTGCGGATAACTTTGAATTTTCGAAAGTTGGTTTGCCATCACTCTACATCGGTAACGGCGAGCATCTGCTTGCGCGACCGCCTGATGCGCCATTGCGATCGGATGAATTCGATTTACACGATTATCACCAGGTCAGCGATGAAGTAAAACCCGATTGGGACCTCACTGGCGCGGTGCAAGACATTGACCTTATCTTCGAGGTTGGCTACCAGGTCTGCAACGGCGCTAAATTCCCGGAATGGAAACCAGGGATCGAATTTAAACCGAAACGGGATGCGATGATGAAAAGCGCCGGCGGATCAATCTGATGGCCTCGATCGATTGCGCCCTTGTCGTTAATTTAGATTGGCGCTGCTTGCCTAGTTGATAACCATCGTGTCAAATTCGTTGACCTCGATGAAATTTGCCGTTCCGATTATCGGCCTGATTATCGGCGCGGTAATTCTGCTGTTCGGGCGCAAATTGTTTTGGCTGTTTGTAGCGGCGGTGGGATTCGCGGCCGGCGTCGAGCTTGCACCGCATCTGATTCAGGAACCATCGCCGTTGCTGGCGCTGACGCTTGCGCTTGTGCTCGGATTTGTTGGCGCATTGCTGGCAATTTTTTTGCAAAAAATTGCCATCGCCGTCGCCGGTTTTCTTGCCGGCAGCAAACTGGCAGTCGCAATTGCGGCGTCATTTTTCGTTCAGCTTGCGCATTACGTCGGCATCACGTTTGTAATCGGTGGAATTATTGGCGCGCTGCTCCTGCTGGTCTTGTTCGATTGGGCGTTGATTATTCTCTCCTCCGTTGTCGGCGCGCATCTAATTCAGAGTGCGCTCGTGCTACCGCAATCAGGATCGACAATTCTATTTGTTGGCCTCGCTGTGGTCGGCGTGATCGTGCAAGCAGCGTCGATGCGGGGGAGTCGGGCAGCTTAAGACGCCT